>JAWCLO010000003.1 GCA_038850735.1 Methanomassiliicoccales archaeon | reverse complement strand
AATTGTGGCAAAATTACACCTAAATGCTACATCCTCCTTTCTACCAATAAATCCTATTCCTGCTGCTTCAAACGGTCCTCTGCCTGTATAAACCTCGTAAGGATCGTAACCAAGTATCGCTAAATGGGAGGTATCACTTCCTGGACGGATACCGGGAGCAATAACATCGATCAGGCCATTTATGCCATTTTCAGCATACCAGTTTAGATTTGGCCTGTGGGAACATTCAAGAGGCGTTCTCCAGCTCAGTTCCCTTATTGCCCTATCGCCCATTCCATCAACAACAATGATGAGGATTTTCTTAGTTTTAGGCATCGACGAGGTAATATCATTACGAATAGATAAACAAAATCAGCAATAAAATCAGCATTATTCAACAACTACTTCTGTTCTCTCTCTTGACCATATATTTTCAGGCAACGTGTCATAAATATTCATCGACTCATCCCTGATTTCCGATAGTTTTCGTGCCTCCTTTAGTATTTCATCTGTATTGATCTCCCAGTAGAAAATTCTCCAGCTTCTGCCGTTAGGTAGAATCGTTTCTTCCCAATCAGTCTTGAGAAGTTTGAGATCCTGCAGAAAATAGAAAAGCCGTCGATCCTCTTGATCGAGCATGTTATCTATTACCACCTCTCCATAACCAAAATAATTGAGGACGCGCATGGCTAATTCCTTTGCCATTGACTTATTTGCACCGACTTTACTTGCGATCACGTTTGCCAGAAAGTCGAATTTAAATGGGGGGTTTTTTGTCGTATTCATAAATAAAACTATTGTGTAAGTACTTCTATAAGAAATTATCTCCCATAAACTGATTTGATGCATAAACTGACTCCTACAATAATAGCAAAATTCGTTTTTGAAAAAAGCTCGATTACGTGCGTGTGGTTTGCATATCAGTTCAAAATAGCCGTGTGGCGCAAATGCATGCCTTTGTTCATTGACACAGTAACCAGCTCTCATTTATGCATTGGAAATTAATTGTCTGGCTGCAGGATTCCTTAGATTGTAGAAAAGGATATTTCTTAGGACTCTGTTCTTTGTAAGTGACAGGAAAAGTGAAATCAGGCTCTTAGGTTTTTTCCATTTATTGAAGAGTCTGCTATATCCAAGACGCACAAAGGTATCTAACTCTTCTTTGGAAAAGGGAGTTACAGGATACTCAAATATCCGGTGATTTGTTTTCCAATCATCTCCTCCAATGAGCCCCAAAGAATCGAAATTTTCCCACATTGGGGTTCCAACCAAACAATCCAGTATATTGATTTGAATTGCATGAGGGTAGGTTTCTTCTATAAGATCTAGAGTCATCATTACATCGTCATGATTCTCAATAGGAGCACCTATTATGAACGATGCAACAACCAGTAGCCCTGCCTTCTTCGCATTACGAATGGCGTTGCGAATTTCATCGGGTTTACATCCCTTTTTGTAATACGATAAGACCCTTGCTGATGCGCTTTCAGCACCAAAGTAAATGACTTCAAAGCCCGCCTTCTTCATTTCTTTCAGCAGTGAGATGTCGGCTCGGTCTACCCGACCTTCTGCATAGAACCTCAAATCCAATCGTTCTCGTCTTATGAGTCTGCACAGTTCGATTACTCTTTTTCTATTCAATGTGAAATTATCGTCGACAAAAATGCAATTCTTGTATCCTTGGCTTTCTATTTGAATCAGCTCGTCGATAACGTTAGAGGGGCTCCTTTCTCTGTATTTCTTCTTCATTAGGCGCGAGCAGGAACAATAAGTGCACTCATGGGGACACCCTCTTGATGAACAGATAGTCGTCAACTTTCCGAATGTTAATGGTACGCCGAGGTGTGAATACCCATATTCCACATCTGCCACAAGATGTCTATCTGGAAAAGGCAATGAATCAAGATCTCGTATCAGGTCGAATTCATTTTGGACGATTTTCCTACCATCTCGAAATGCGACTCCACTCAAAGAGTAAGGTCGCTGATTCTTTTCAATGAAATCAAGAAGCTGCGGGAGCACGAGTTCCCCTTCTCCCCTGACAATAAAATCGACTTCTTCATAGGACGCAAGAATTTCTTTGGAGGTAAAGGTTGGATGGTACCCACCAAGAATTACAGTAATATCTGGCATCCGCATCTTGACTTCGCTTACCACCTTCATGGTGTCTAGAAACATGTGTGTAGAGCAGTTCATTCCAAGTACGTCCGGTGCTTCCTTTTCAATCTCAGATACGAGGGTGCTGGAATCCATATTCAGGCAGAACGCATCAAATACTCTCACTTTGTCTCCCCTTTGTTTTTTCAGACTCGAAGCTAAATAAAGAAGCCCAAGGGGAGGCCAGCACTCTGAAGACTTTCCAGGTGGCGTAGAAAGCAGAATCTTCAAATCTAAACCCTTAACTAATCATTGACTATCTTTACTTATATGATTTCCGGGTATGTAGAATGTAGAACATTCAAATGTAGTATGCTTTCATTAATGCATAACAAAATCATGTCATCAAAAACTATATCCAGTTTTAACTTTCAAAATTAAAAAGGAATTGAATAAGAAAATACAGAACTACCTCGATCCACTACTTAGAAACCAATACAACATCCTGAAAGTAAATAAAGAATTCAAGAATGATAGGAATGGGAACCAAAGGAGTCAAGACTGTTTTGCATTGTAAATTATAAAATGTTGTTTTCTGGCACAATAGAGTTATTGCATCTAAACTAATTTTTATTGCAGGAATCCCAAAGAAATATTAACTGATTTTCTGACAAAAATGAATTAAAAAGTAAAAGAACAGGAAAATAGCAAGGAGATATATTAGAACTAATAAAACTCCAATTTCAAAGAGATCAATCCCAAGCAAGCATATTACTTATGATACAAGACGTAAATAGTGACAATGATGAGTCCAATGATCACAATTGCAAGAGCAAATTGACCATAAGGTGAATTAAGAGCGTCCCAATAGAAGTTAAAAAATCTCGCTATCTGTACGACCAGCAGGATCATAAGCAAAGAAACGATGATGATTCCACCTATAATATCACGCCGATGCTTTTTGTTAGTCTTATCGTTCATATGTAATTTTATGTAATCATCATATACATATAGTATTGCAGAAAAAATAATGGCACTTCTCAATCAAGATCGATTGTTTGACGAGTCATATAGATATATCTTACCTCGGCGAGATACATTTTCTTAGGTGATCACCCTCCGATCCAATAAGAATGTCCTTTTTTTGATCGATCACTTACATTGAATTCAACGGACAACAATTGGAACAATAAAGCCTTACACCAGTTTAATTCTATGGCGTTGGGAAAGGTTGATAGAAACGGGACCTAAACGCTGTCGATGTGCAAAAATAACCCTTGAGACCCAGTTTTTCAGCTGATGCTATTGGAGAAAATGGTGGGTGGAAAATCAAATGCCAAAGCCAAGAAGGTTCAGGAGTTCTTTTTCAACTCGTGATTTAGCCACAAGACGAGTCCTATAGTTATAGGAATCCCAAAGATGATTGCAGTCCAGACCACTATTGTAATCATCGAATGCGCAACATAGTCCAAGGTCCAAGATGCAATAGCAACATTCCAGTTTCCATCGATAAAAACCTTGATGCAGAGAGCAATAAAGAACACAAATGATGCCCCGCTTCCACCACGCATTGCGCGGGATCGTTTCTTAAAAAAACGATATCCTTTCTTTTCCTCAACGGGTAGCCTCTTCCACCACAGCCAACCTAATGCCGCTCCTATGATTGCTGGAACACCAATAAGGAGTGATTCCCAGAAAATCAAATTCAAAATAAATGCCACCACATGCCCAATTGTCCAAGAACCCAAAGCTATGGGTACTAGACCCGTTGACTGAATCTCTTCAATGAACCATGAAAAGACGTAGATTGCGCCCACAAATGCCAAAATTCCAGCTGCTGCGAATGCCGCAACTATGTTCCAGTGTTCTTTAATAAATTTCTTCCAATCTAAATCATTTTCTACATAAGATTTTTCAGTCATGACCATTCACGAAGTTCATATATAAGTTATTATCTCCATTAACGCATAATCTTGTCTTATCGTATTTTGAACAGCAATTGATATTAATTTAATTAGTCTTAACTGGTGTTGTTAATTGCGTCGGTTGTAGCGGCTATGGTTTTATGGAGAAGAAAGCGATGGCAAGCAATAGCGCTGAAATCCAGATCAGGATTGCCCCTATGCCAAAAAGAATAATCAGCAATGCACCTATTAGAAGTAATAATCCAGCTGTTGAGAACAAACCAACGCCTGATTTTCTTGAAAGCGCTCCAAACGAGCGTCTAACAAAGAATGCCGAAATTACAACAAACACCCAAAGTACAACGAATGCCGCTAAAATTCCTATCAAAAAAGGCATGATGACCTCTGTAGAAAACCTTGACATATCCGGTGTTAGACCTGAAAGAGCCGTCCAGTCTCCATTCCAATCTGGAAAAATCGTGTAGAGAAAATCTTTGAGCGAAGTTAGAACAGTAACGATGACCAATGCAATTGTGATTACGACGCCAATTAGTCCCATTGTCAATGCGTAAAGGGCATTGCTGAAAATCCTCCCTTCGTTGTAATAGTTAGCCAGATTGTGCAGAGCGATCATGATGAGTATTAGACCGACGAACTCAATTATGCCAAAATAATTGACGTATGGAAAAACCCCAATAAACATAAGTAATGAGCCCACTCCGCCCAATATTCTACTACTTCTTACTGACATTTTTCAGCCTCAACCCTTATCGTAGACGATATACGTATAAGAAAACTATCTCGAAGTTGTAATTTCCATCCAATTGCTTCTCCCCGTTAATTTCCAATAGAAAAGAAGACCGTCAGGAGCTTCCCCGTGATTATATTATTAATCAAAATCATTCAATGCAAGCAAACCAAGATCGTTACAAGCCAGTTGCTGCCAAAAGGTGCAGGGGGTGCGATTTGAACGCACGGACCCCTTCGGGACAAGGTCCTAAGCCTTGCGCCGTTGGCCAGGCTTGGCTACCCCTGCGGAATACTGTTCGATATCCCATGTAATATTTAATATCTTATGATATGAGAAATCAGATTCAAATCAAAAGTGCATTAGGTAGCTTCACTTCAATCGACGAGCTAGAGTAATCCCTTTTCTTTCAGGAAAAAATTATGCCGTCCCGTAGTTGGGAAGTCATTTCATGATATTCTTTTTACTTCGATCAGTTGAGTAAAGTACTCTCTTGCAACCTCAACTGCACGATCCCATGTGCTTGGATAGGCCATGATTTTGCCTTTTACCGCAATGACGTCCTCTCCCTCGCTCAAGATCAACCTCTCATAGAATGCTTCCTGCTTGTCAAATCTGAAAAAAATGAAACCATTTTCATCGATTCTCACCGACAAGGTTTCTAAGACGCGCTCTAAGTCCTCTAATCTCCATCGCACGAAAAAAGAATTGATTTCGTGGCTTCTATTAAGCGTTGATTCAAATATGGTTTTTGGATTGCCATGGTATCCAAGAGTGACAGACCTTCGAAACTGCTCTGTACCAGTTACAAACTGCAGTGCCTTGATAACTTTGTTCTCATCTTCCGTAGCATTTGCAAAGACCCTGAATTGAAGCGAATGAAATATGATTTTTCTTGAACTCATACAAAGATTCCTAATCTACAAAAGCATTACTTATGCATTCCTCGACAAAGCATGATTTGCAGCCTATATTAATATCATTTAACTGCAAATCGCTCGATAATCAACGAAAACCGAATGCTATCAAGTAACGTGCTCAATAAGAGCATAGAAAACGCTTATAACTACCGACCAACTTGACCGCATTGGTGTCATACTCATGATTGAAATTCGCATACATGGACGAGGAGGGCAGGGAGCCGTTGTGGCCTCTGAAATCCTTGCCCGGGCTGCGGTCAAGGACGGTATGCGGGTTGCAGCGTTCCCTTTTTTTGGCGTCGAAAGACGCGGGGCACCTGTGACAGCGTTTTGTAGGATCGATGATAAGCCTATAAGAATTCATGCAGGAATCTATGAGCCAGATTACGTGATTGTTCTCGACCCTAAACTTATGGAGTTCGTCAATGTTTTCCAGGGACTGAAAACCGGTGGAGAGGTTCTATTGAACACAACAAAGAGCAAAGCAGAACTCGGAATTCAAATTCCAAACAAAACTTGGATTGTTGATGCGACAGGCATCGCGCTGAAACACGGGCTTGGAAGCGAAACTGCGCCGATAGTAAATACTGCTATCGTCGGGGCATTTGTGAAAATTTTTCAAAAAATAAGATTAGAATCACTAATGGAAAGCATTAGGGAAGCGGCTCCGACTAAAAAGGAGGAAAACGCAGCAGCGGCAAAAGATGCCTATGATTTGGTAAGGGAGGTTTGATCATGATAAAATTGCCCCAAACCTACAAAGATTTGCCATCAACACCGATTACATTTTGCAATACTGAGGATAACAAGACAGGTACTTGGCGCACTATTAGGCCGGTGATCAACGCCGAAAAATGCACTCGCTGCTATATCTGCTGGAAATTCTGTCCAGATGTTAGTGTCGAGGTGGATAAAGAAGGTGACTATCCACGGGTAAACTATGAATACTGTAAGGGATGTGGAATCTGCGCAAATGAATGCCCATCTGGTGCAATCACCATGGAAAAGGAGATGGGAAAATGATCGAGGTTATGACTGCTAATTACGCGGCCGCTTACGCAGTAAAGCTGGCAAGAGTTAAGGTGATAGCGGCATACCCAATTACACCGCAGAGCAGTATTTCTGAGAAGCTCGCAGAATTTTATGCTATGGGCAAACTTGATGGGAAATACGTTCTCGTTGAAAGCGAACATAGTGCAATGTCAATGCTGATCGGTGCATCATATGTAGGAGCGAGAACTTTCACGGCAACTTCGTCACAAGGTCTTGCACTCATGCATGAAATGCTCTTTTGGGCCTCTGGCGCTCGAAGACCTATCGTCATGGGTGTCGTTGCCCGAGCATTAGCGCCCCCATGGAATATCTGGGGCGATCATATGGACGTCATAAGCGAGCGCGATACAGGATGGCTACAGTTGTTTTGCGAGAATAACCAGGAAACGCTTGATACGATCCTTATGGCTTACAAAATTTCTGAGGATCGCTCGGTAATGCTACCATCAATGGTCATCGAAGACGGGTTCATTCTTTCCCACACCTACGAGGCTGTGGATGTTCCAGATCAAGAAGAGGTCGATGATTTTCTACCACCTTTTGATCCAGAATGGAAAATTGACTTCGATGATCCTCGACGCTTCGGTGGGCTTACCATGCCAGATTGGTGGTCTGAATTCAGATATCGCATAGCAATCGAACAGGAAGCATCAAAGAAGAAAATCGTTGAGGTTGACAAGGAATTTGAGAGGAAATTTGGTCGTAGCTACGGCGGGTTGGTGGAATTCTACAACTGCGACGATGCAGATGTTGTTCTCGTGGTCGCTGGCTCTGCTGTAGGGACCGCAAAAGAGGTCTCTGATAGGATGCGCGAACGTGGCAAGAAGGTAGGCGTAGTGAAGCTAAAGTGCTTGCGGCCCCTACCTGCAGAGGAGCTGAAGAAGCTAAATGACATGGTGCCAGTTGTTGGCGTATTCGACAGAAGCTATACTTTTGGCTACGGAGGTGCCATGTACTCGGAAGTGAAAAACGCACTTTACGATCCCGCAGGAGGTCCGCTCATAAAAGATTACGTGGGCGGGATGGGAGGCAAGGACTTTACTCCGAGGAATATGGAATTTATTTTCGAAGACTTACTGGAGATCAAGAAGAAAGGGAAAGTAGATAGAATGGTCGAATGGATAAATATTCGAGACGGCACGGGGAGGTGGTAGGTATTCCTAAATTTACAATTCCAAAAGAAGAATACGTTTGCAGAGGACATAGCGCCTGCCCCGGATGCGGTACACCTCTTGCTATGAGGTACACGCTAAAAGCGCTGGGTCCAAAAACCATACTTAGCATTCCTGCTGGTTGTGGGGGTGTCATACTTGGTCTTTGGCCGGGATACGCACTCAAGGTTCCAGTCGTCGATAACGCGTTTGAGTGCACAGCTGCAATCGCAGATGGAATCAGAACGGGATTTGATGTCATGGGGATAGAGGATGCTAATGTAGTGGCATGGGCAGGGGACGGTGGTACAGTTGATATCGGTCTTCAAGCACTTTCCGCTACCGTTGATCGTAACGCAAACATCATTTACATTATGCTTGACAATGAGGCATACATGAATACTGGTATTCAGAAAAGCGGGTGCACACCGATTGGCGCATGGACTACTACAACGCCAGTTGCTGATGGGAAAGGCTGGAATACCTCGCCAAAGAAACGCATCATGGAGATCCTTGTTGCAAATGGTATCTCATACGGGGCAACCGTGAACGTTGCTTATCCAGAGGACTTTATAGCAAGAATCAAAGAAGCAAAGGAAATCAAAGGCACGAAGTTTATTCACGTCCTTGCGCCGTGCACCCCTGGATGGCGTATTGATCCTCGGATGACCATTGAAGTTGCACGGCTGGCGACCCAGACAGGGATATTCCCATTATACAAGGTGGTCAATGGAAAATATACCTTGACAAAAGAGATTAGGAATAGGAAACCAGTACGGGATTATCTAAAATTGCAGGGTCGTTTTAGGCACTTGTCTGAGGAGTCGATCAATGAGATTCAAAGGATAGTCGATGCAGAATATGAGCGCCTCATGAAACTCATCAAGAGTACGAATGAGTAAGTAATTTTTCTGCCCTTGAATTTCTCTGAAATTTTTTTTATTTTCTATGATTATATTTGGTATTAGGTCATCTCATCAGTCTTGTATTTTGCTGATTGAATTTGATCGCAAAATGAATTCATTTGAGAATAAAATATCACTACTAGCATGGCATTCATGCCAAAAAAATCGAAAATGCTTGAAGGAGGCTTCCGCATCAATCCATAGACATGGCTGATATTCGAATTGACAGACAAAGTAACTGTTTTGATCGAACCAGTCATGATTGCATATCGCTTCTCTACTACTGATTTATATTCGAGTTCGTTAATTGGGTATAAAGCCTGTATCCGAATCGTTAAATCCCTGATTGCCTGGTTCATGTTCTATTGCGGTGTGTAGTAGCTCAGCTTCGAGCGGTTTCTGTGGTGCAAACTCATCAGCATCTTCTTCGTCCAATTCCTGGAGCATTTCTTCAATGTCTGAGGCAATCTGCGTTATGAATGACTCGGTTATCTTTGCGCACACAGACTCAATGATTTTGATGATGCTACGTTCCATTATTGAAAAACTTTCATAGACTGGGAGATCTCCTGCGATTTCGAGCAGTTTATCGTTGTCAAGAACCAAAGTTGTTTCGGCAACTTCTCGAAGCTTTCGGATGCCCTCTTCTGCCTTTTTTCTGCATTCCTTCTCATGAGAGAACGGATTGATTGCGATGGCAAATGTAACTGCATCAAGTTCCCTGGCTATGTGTGCAACAACAGGGGCAGCTCCAGTACCTGTTCCTCCGCCCATGCCGGCGATGACAAATACAATGTCGCTTCCCTTTAGAACATCCCTCAAAGTCTCACGAGCACACTCTGCACAGTGTTCACCTACCTCAGGAAATCCACCAGCGCCCTTCCCATATGTAATGTCCTTTCCGATGAGAATTTTCTTATGAGCATCGATAGACTGGAGCTTCTTTTCGTCCGTGTTTATTGCGATGGTTTCAACACTATTCCTACAATTCCAGTAAATGTTGTTCACAATATTATTACCAGCACCGCCGCATCCCACCACGGTGATCTTCGGTTCGATCATTCCCTTGCTGAGCAACGCCATTATTTGCTCAGATTTCATGGTTGCATTCATCCCTTCGGCCTCCTTCACGAATCCTGAAGATGAGGTACCCTAATCGAATCGACTTTGATTTACAAAGTCGTGCATCCCATCCCTTCTACCGGCTACTCATCTTCAGTATTTTGGTCTTTTCCCGCAATTGGTACAGAGTCTGGAAGTATTTCTAGCATCTCGCTCTCGATCTCATCAACCCTCTTTCTAATTTCGTCAACGACTGCTTTTGATATGAATTCTTTCCTGATGCATTCCTCGATAGCTTCATTAATCGTGTTATAAACGCCGGCCCTCACAAGACTCTTTATTGCCCTTAATGCCAATGGAGGTACTCTGATTGTTACAGTTGTATCGCTTGCCAGTTTCCTACTTTCCTCCTTTCTTCCTTCGATGAAGGCTTTCAATGCTACTCTGGCAAGTTGAGATCTGCTGGTATACTCGGGATGTTTGTCGAGGAAATCATCCATTAATCGAAGTTCCTCAAATCCGAGCCTCAGCGAGATTCTTTCCTCGTTCATTGATTGCCAGCCCTCTGTCCCACCACGGGCGTCATACACTATGACGAAAACTATATTTATAATTTGTTGCAGAAGTCATATTTTGTCATACACAGGCAATCTTAAGGTTTCGGTTATATCTTATTCCTTTTAGAGCTCATAGTTTCAGTTTCAATATCAAAAATTTCTGCGACGGTCCATTGTGGATAATTAATTTATTATTGCGACAAATTCAGATGCATGATGACCACAAAAGAATTGCCTGGCAATTTCATAATGAGGCATTAATCTTTGCTTTTAGAGTAATCAACGAAAATATCTTTAAAATCATTTCTTATACCAAGGCGAAGGTAGAGCATGATAAACGGCAAATTTTCAGAGATTGAACAGAAATGGCAGGAAAGATGGTACGACGTTGGAATCAATGAAGCTGAGCCGGACAACCGACCAAAATTCATGATCATTTTTGCATATCCGGGCGTGACTGGTTATCTCCATGTCGGACATCTGCGAGGATACACATATGTAGATGCCATCGCGAGATACATGCGAATGGTAGGTTACAACGTGCTTTTTCCAGTGGGTACGCACGCTACCGGGAATGGGGCAATAAGTCTCTCTAGGAAAATCAAGATGAGGGATAAGAATACGCTTGACTACATGATTGCTAATGGTTGCCCGCCTGAGATGATCGAAAAACTCGAGGATCCCATCAACGTTGTTCATTTTTTTAATGATGTCTATATCAATCAATATTGGAAGAGATTTGGCTTCCTTGCAGACTGGCGTAGATTTACGTGTACGATCTATCCCGACTATCAGAGATTTATCCAGTGGCAATTCAAGAAGCTCATGGAAAACGGACTGTTGATCAAAAAACCATACTATGCTCCGGCCTGCGTTGAATGCGGGCCAGTTGCAGTTGATCCATCCGAGACTGATCTGCAAAAGGGCGGGAGAGCTGAAGTTGTTGAATATACGCTCCTCAAATTCAGATGTGAAGACTACTACCTGGTTGCGGCGACATTGAGACCTGAAACAGTTTTTGGGCAGACGAATTTCTGGATTAACCCAGATGTTGAATACGTGAAAGTGAAAAAAGGCACCGAAATGTGGATCATAAGTGAGCCTTCTTATGAGAAGATGAGATATCAAAAGGAAGGTTTAGAGATTGTTGGAAAAATTAGGGGAAGAGATCTCGTAGGGAAAAAATGCATCGCCCCAATGATTCACCGCGAAATCCTAGTGCTCCCAGCAAGGTTTTGTGATCCAAAAGTCGGTACT
This sequence comes from Methanomassiliicoccales archaeon, assembly GCA_038850735.1. Lineage (NCBI taxonomy): Archaea > Methanobacteriati > Thermoplasmatota > Thermoplasmata > Methanomassiliicoccales > Methanomassiliicoccales archaeon. The sequence continues at coordinate 155,644 of JAWCLO010000003.1, read as the reverse complement.
GGTCTAGTCACAAGCGTTCCGTCAGATGCCCCGGATGACTGGATTGCACTTCGAGAATTACAGCAGAACCAATCAATGCTCAACGAATTTGGCCTTGATGCAGCTGAAGTGCTTAAGATAAAACCCATACCGATAATCAGCATCGAGGGTTGGGGACCGCTACCAGCTGTTGAAATCGTAGAGAAAATGGGCATAAAACAAAGTGGGGATCCCAAACTGGAAGAGGCCAAGAAAATAGTCTACCGCGATGGATTTCATAAAGGAAAGATGAACGACAACTGCGGACCGTATGCTGATATGACTGTGCAAAAGGCCAAAGAACTTATGCGAGATGAGATGATATCAAAGGGAGAAGCAGAGATTTTTTATGATTTATCAGAAGAGGTTATTTGCCGCTGCGGCAAACCCGTCGTCATTAAGCGCGTTCCAGATCAATGGTTCATTGATTATGGGAACGTGGAGCTTACAGAGAACAGCAAAAGACATGCAAAAACTATGCATATACTCCCCCCCGAATATTATTCTAATATCCAGAATGTCCTAGATTGGTTCCATGAAAGAGCTTGCGTAAGGCAAGGAAATTGGCTGGGAACCCGCTTTCCATTCGATGATAAGTGGATAATAGAGGCGATATCTGACTCGACTCTTTATCCGATCTATTATCTCGTCTCAAAGTACGTCAACTGTGGAGAATTAAAGTTGGAACAACTAACAGATGAATTCTTCGACTTTGTCTTCCTAGGTAAGGGAAAACTGGAAGATGTCTGCAATAGGACAAGAATCGATCCTACTCTTCTCGCGAAAATAAGAGAAGATGTGGAATACTGGTATCCCCTGGATATAAACCTGGGCGGAAAGGAGCACATGACTGTTCACTTTCCAGCATTTCTTATGAATCATGTTGGAATACTTGAGCAAAAATTTTGGCCTAGGGGAATTTTTGTTAATTGGTACATCACAGGGAAACTTGGAAAAATATCGAAATCGAAGGGAGGTGCTGAGCCGATTCCCGGCGCAGCGGAGAAGTTTGGCGTGGATACGATGAGGTTATACTACGCTCATATCGCTTCTCCCTTTGCAGATGTAGAGTGGGACGAAGAAGCATTGGAAAATTACAAGAGTAGAATCGAAAGAATTTTCAAAACTATCGATGAACTGAGGAATCTCAATGGAAAGGGAGAGCTTACCCACATCGATCAATGGATACTGTCGCGCCTGAACTCAAGAATAATCAAAATAAGAGAGAGTATGAAGGAGTACGATTTGCGATTGCTTGCAAATGAGGTCTACTTCGAAATGATGAACGATATTAGATGGTACCTGCGAAGAGGGGGGAACAACGCACGTATTTGCAGCAGAATCCTCGACGCTTGGATTAGGATGATGGCTCCGATCACCCCCCACATAGCTGAAGAGCTGTGGGAGAATCTTGGAAAACAGTGCTTTGCCTCAACTTCGAGTTTTCCGAGCGCAATCCGAGATGAACTCAGAGCTGAAGTTGAAGAGGCAGAAGAATATCTCAGATCTGTAATCGCTGATGTCAATGAAATACTCAATGTTACAGGCATAACGCCTAAGCATATTCACATCTACACATCACCTAGTTGGAAATACCATATTTTCATGAAAGCTCTCGAAATGGCTAAACAGAAAAAGCTGAGCATACCCGAACTCACGAAACTCGTCATGAAAGACGAAACAATAAGAGTCCACGGGAAAGAAGCAGCAGAATTTGCACGCAAGTTGGCAGAATCACTCCTCAAATATTCTGAAGACCAGCTAGAACGGATGGCACTAAGACTTGATGAAACTGAATTCCTGACAAAGTCAGAGCCTTTCCTTGAGAAGGAGTTGAATTGCAAGATATCAGTGCATTCGGCAGATGATCAAGATATTCCCGATCCTCAAAATAAGGCCCGATTAGCAATTCCGAGGAGGCCGGCCATATTTGTTGAGTGATGTTTAACGAGGTGATTATATACCAGTATTTTATCTCCTGATGGCTATTTGAATTAGCCATGAAATAAATTGATTCCTACTCAGTTTCAACTATTGAAGTTTATTTGATTGACTAATATCAACTTCCTAGGCAATTTTTTCAGAATCATATCACGAGAGAGAGTCCAGAAAAAGTCTCGGCCAGCTGAACTTTGAAGCTATGGTCTTTAGTATCAATAAGCGATATTTCCATCATAATATACCACATTATATAACTAATTGCAATAAGGAGCTGACAAATGAAGGTAGCGCTTGTTGGGGATTGAACAATAATAAATTTATGGGAAATCTGCATTCTCTCCCCATTCAAGGGGTTCGCAGGGAGGTCTTGAAATGTTTGCCAAGATAGCTGAGTTTATAATCCGCCACTATAAGGCAATCATTGTATCATGGATTCTGATCTTGATCATAGCCGTCCCGATAGCACCTATGGCCTTTGGGGTAGTAAAATACGAAGAGACTGAAATGGCTCCTGAGAATATAGAATCAATAATCGCTCAACAGTTCATAAACGAGCACTTCCCATCAGCAGGGAAAGAAGGCACTACGATCATAGTGCTCACGAACGAAAACGCTTTCAACGAAGAGATGAAAAGGACTGTTTTCAAAATTAAGAGTGATATCATCAATGAAACGCTTGAGGGAAGGATCGATGGCAACGTTCGCGTTGACACGCTCTATGATTCACTTACACTATATTCAACTGGTGTTTTGAAAAATGTCCATTCCTCATATTATGAATTGAAATATCTGGCCAATCTTACAGGTTATGCGATTTTTGGAATTCCCACAGGATTTAGAGAACTGTGGAAGACGTCAAATCAGACATCATCATTGATCTTCGGTATACCGGCTACACACCTTGCAATTTGGGTTCAAACCAGCTATCAGCATCCTGATTGGAATGTTACAGCAATCGACGACGCCGCATATATAAATGCAACTGGCATTATCATGTACACATTAGCATCCCAGGATCTCAATGACACTGAAAGAGCCTTCGCATTGGGTTGGTATTCAACATATGTTGAAGCGTGGAATGCCACGAGGGGAACTCCTATTGAATCAAACGGGCCATTGAGAGCTGACGTCGCGCTTGAGAGCTTCAGCTATTACCTAGAGATTATTCCGCTGCCCGCGGATTTCAAAACATTTTTCTCGATTATGTATGACAGTTTCACTCTCAATAACTGGAACAACTTCCACCTCTTCAATGTATTCACCAAAAATCTATTCCTAGGAGAAGCAGAATTGATTTCTGAATTACCATCAGACTACCAGGACTTATTTTTAGGCTACTTCGATACTTTTTACGCGCTCTGGAATTCGTCATCGTCGGAGCCTAATGATTTGGCGTTCGTTAACATGGTCGAGCAATCGGTGAATGTTCTGAGCGGAATGATTGGCGGCGATGAGGGGGAATTCATCAAGGAGGTTTACGCAAATGTGGGATGGAACGGATGGGACAACCAGTCCGTTATCTGTAACTTCGTTTCATCGGTATTAGCTGAGAAGAGCCATGTCAATTTCTGGCTAGTGGATGCGGTTGGAAACCTCCCACCAAACGCTTCATTATTTGAAATTCACCGTCTTGCTGCACATCTCGTGGAAAATTCGTCGATCACAGACTTTCCACTCCCAGTGATTCCGGCATTGCTTTCTTCATTCGTCAATGTACCAAAAAACGACACGATGATCGTGCTTCTCACTTACGAGAGTGCTGATTCAAATGGTTCACCTGGAAAGGAGTCAATCGGAGTGGTAAGGGAAATCGCGAGGTCTGCAAGCACTTCGGCTGTAGCGATATACGTAACAGGTTCCGATGCAATTTCCACAGATATGGAGAGCTCCATGTGGGAAGACATTAAGAAAATCGATCCAATAACCGTGATCCTTGTCTTCGTTTTGATAGGCTTGTTCTTTAGATCTTTTGTGGCCTCGTCGATTCCGCCCGCAATCATCGGTATAGCTCTTGGCGTAAGCCTAGCAGCCGTTTATGCCATTGGTTCTTACATATTGCCAGTTCATTACAGCGTCCCGACGCTCATGGTTACCTCAATGATGGGCGCTGGATGCGACTACTGTATATTCATTCTTTCCAGATATAGAGAAGAACGGCGAAATGGACTTTCCAAGGAAGAAAGCGTTAGGACTGCAGTCACATGGGCAGGCGAATCGATTGCAACAAGCGGCGCCACAGTGATCATCGGCTTTGGCGTCCTCTCGCTCGGTAGATTTGAGATGCTCAAGTCTATGGGTGTTGGCCTTGCACTAGGCATAACGATCGCGCTGCTCGCGGCGCTAACACTCCTTCCATCGATTCTCATGCTCCTGGGCGATAAGGTAATGTGGCCTTCGAGAATTGATGGTAGCGAAAGAAATTCTGAGAATGAAACAGGTAATGAGAAAAGAAAGCACAAGGTGGGATACTTCACTAAGAGCGCAAAGTTTGCGGTGAAACATGCAAAGGCAATAGTGCTTGTAGCTATCGTCGTTTCAATACCATCCGTCTATCTTGTCCTTACGTTAGACACAAGTTATGACTTCATCCAAGCGATGCCCGACAATGAAAGCAAAATCGGCATTAATATTCTCAGCGAGAGTTTTGGCGCAGGAAGAATGCTGCCGACCTACATAGCAATTGAAATGGAAGAGCCAGTCCTTATAAACAGCTCGATAAACAAAGATGCGATGGATGCTATAGAGAACATGTGCGAAAATCTCTCTAAGATGTCCAGCGTAGCGGACGTGGTGAGTCCGAGCCGTCCACTCGGAGAGGATCAACCAATCAATTATGCAAATCTTTCTGTCTATCCACCAGATGAAGCGGCGCAATACCTCTCACTCATAAGAAACATGATCAGTGAGAACAACTCGAATGTCGTTTTGATCACTTTATCCTTCAAAGAGGATCCGTTTGCAAAGGAGTCAATCGATAGCATCAACGAGATAAGAGCGTTCACAAGAGAATACACAGCAACCAACGATAACATCCGTGCTATTTATGTTGCTGGATCAACTGCCATTATGTACGACATTTCAACACTCGTGTGGAACGACTTCAAAATGATGGAAGTTGTTGCGATCATAGGTATCTATATCGTCCTCATGATCGTCCTCGGTTCGATTATCAGTCCATTGCGTTCGATTATTACAATACTCCTAAGCATATCTTGGACAATAGCTGCCACTATGCTGCTTTTCAACTTCCTCCAGGGTGTTCCAATCCTGTGGCTGATGCCGATGGTGCTCACTGTAGTATGCCTTGGTCTCGGCATGGATTATGATATATTCATAACCACGAGGATAAGAGAGGAGGCGCAGAAAGGAAAGGAGGATACGGAGGCCATCGTCCACGCCATGGAAAGAACTGGAGGTATAATTACAGCCTGCGGAATCATCATGGCCGGCGCCTTTGGTACAATGCTTCTCTCGCAAGGCTCTTTGCTCCGGGAATTTGGCTTTGCCCTCGCATTTGCCATTCTGGTGGATTCCACAATTGTACGGATATATCTAGTGCCCGCCGTTATGTCACTTCTTGGAAAATGGAATTGGTATGCACCAGGAAACTTGCAACGAGTGAGGCGAGAAGAGAAGTATAAGAAGAAATGATGTTCCTTCAACAGCATAATCCAGTAGCATGAAGATTGAAGGAAGAAGTTTTCTTTTCTTTTTAATTTTTTTTAAGTTTTTTAATCCTGCTATCCCTTATGCTCGTATTCGCCTGAACGCCAGCGCGTATACAGATCATGCGGCTGACCTAATTGATCCAGAATCTTTCCAACTACGAAGTCTACTAAATCCTTGACTGTAGCTGGTTTGTTGTAGAACCCTGGACTCGCTGGCAATAAGATAGCACCTAACCTGCACAGCTTCAGCTCATTTTCCAACATTATAGCATTTACAGGTGTTTCCCTTGGGACGAGAATCAGTTTCCTCCTCTCCTTCAATGCGACTGAGGCCACCCTTGTGATCAGTGAGTCAGCGATTCCTGCTGCTATCTTCGCAACAGTTCCCTCCGAGCACGGAACAATGACCATCGCATCAAAACAGTGGCTACCAGAGGAAATTGGTGCAAAAAGATCGTCGTTTCTGAACACGACATCCGCCATCTCCTCGATCTTATACGGATCTATGCCAAGTTCCTCTCTTGCTATATCTTTTGCCGTTTCTGACAATACGAGTATTTTTTCGCCCTTAAGAACTTCTAAAAATCTCACGCCGTAGATCACGCCCGAAGCGCCCGTTATCCCAATTACACATTTCACGTTACGAAATTAATAGTCGCATTATTTTAATATTACAAATTAGGAAAGTCATATCTGCACCGTGAAGTTTCTTGTAGAAAAGATAAAGATGCATGGTAATCTCATTACCACGAGAAGCCACATTTCTACGTTCTGCAAAACGCTTTTATATGGGCAGACTATTAATGCCGCAGCGTCATCATTGGATTGGTAGAATTTAGGATATTCCTGAGGTTGGATACGATGGTTACTGTCTTTGATGTCCCTGCTGAGAGACTGATCGAAAGAACGGCAAAACTGCTGAAGACGTATGAGACGATAAAACCACCCGAGTGGGCGGATTATGTACGAACAGGTAGGCACACGGAAAAATCACCTGTTCAAGGAGACTGGTGGTACACTAGGGCTGCGTCTGTTCTGAGGAAAATCTACATAATGGGTCCCATAGGCACTTCAAGACTCGCTGCGGAATATGGAGGATACGCAGATCGTGGGTCTAAGCCTAATAGGGCTGTAAAAGGTAGTGGATCCATCACCAGAAAATGCCTCATGCAATTAGAGGCATCTGGATTGGTCATAAAAGACAAGAGGAAGGGCAGGATCGTCACGCCGAAAGGGCGCTCGATCCTCGATAATCTTGCGAAAGAGATATACGAGGAAATGAATAAGAAAGAAATGGGTTGAGGATGTGATCATATGGAAGACGCTGAACTCGAAGAGCTGAGGCGTAGGAAGCTTGCTGAGCTTCAGCGGCAGAGAGAACAGCAAATGCTCGCCGAAGAACAAGCGAAACAGATTGAGGCGGAGCGTCAAGCCCTCCTAAGGCAGATCCTCACTCCTGAAGCAAGAGAGAGATTAGCGACCGTACGAATGGCTTATCCTGATATTGCCAGACTTGTTGAAGATCAACTCATTTTGCTGGTGCAATCTGGCAGACTTGATAGACAAATCGATGATGCAACGCTTAAGCAGATTTTGAGGCGCGTTGCGCCAAAAAGAAGGGAGATTACGATCGAGAGGAAGTGAAGTTATGACTCGCAACAAACCGCTTGGAATGAAAATCCGCCTCATGAAGGCAACAAAGCAAAATCGGAGGGTTCCAGCTTGGGTTATGATAAGAACGAACAGAACTTTCCTTCGCCATCCTAAGCGCAGAAACTGGCGGACCCATAGGCTAAAGGAGTAGTGTTAATATGGATCAGGAAGAACTCATACTTAACATTCCTTTGAGACTCACTAAGAGAGTACCAAGGACTCAAAGGGCGGAACGTGCAGTAAAGGAAATACGCCAATATGTAGTTAGGCATCTCAAAGCTACGGAGGAAAATATCTGGATCGACAACCGATTGAATGAGGTTATCTGGAGCAGGGGAATTAAGAAGCCACCATATCGATTGAAAGTCAAGGCCGTAAAATTTGAAGATGGTCTGGTCGAACTCTCCCTCCCAGAGGACTGATCAATCGGTGCATTTGCAATGATGAAACTCTCCAGTTACAACGGAAACCCCTATGTTGGAGTTTACTGCGTTGCGAATGAATTCTTTTCTCTCATACCCTTCGATTCCTCTAAGACTCTTGAGCGAGACATCGAGGAGGCCCTTGGTGTCGAAGTAGAACGCTGTTCAATTGCTGGTGCAAATATCCTTGGATCACTTGTGGCTATGAACTCTTATGGTGCAGTGGTCACCAACATGGCATCCCTTAATGAAATCAAAGCGATATCCAGACGCATCCCTGTTTACAGAATCGAAGACAAACTTAATGCTAGTGGGAATAACATCCTTGTGAACGACAATGGCGCAGTGGTACACCCCGATATAAACAGGAGAATTGTAAAAAAAATTGAAAAAGTGTTGCAGGTGGAAGCGGTTCAGTGTTCCATCGCGGGACACAAGACCGTAGGGTCGGTTTGCGTTGCAACGAATAGAGGAGTCCTTGCCCATCCCAATGCAGGAAAGGAAGAACTCGAAGTAATCAGTTCTCATCTTAAAGTACCCGCTTCAATCGGTACGCTCAACTACGGAACTCCCATCGTCAGGGCGTGCCTCGTTGCAAATTCTAAGGGTGCAGCCGTGGGGTTCAAGAGCACCCCAATCGAACTAGGGAGAGTCGAAGATGCCCTCGGCTTAATCTAAAACCGTTAGAATTCAATAAATCATTCGAACGAAAATTGAATTATAAAAAGAGGTTCTTTATTTTAGATCAAATAATATAAGATGCTTAAAATAAAATAAGCATCATGCTGAAAAGACCCAATATTCTCTTTCTTTCGGAAGGTCTTCCTTTGCGAATTCTACTTCATTTCCAACTCTACGTATTTTTTCTTCCGGGATGCCTGAAAGAAAAACCTCTACGGGCTGAATCGATAAGGCGAGACCAGGTACTTTGAAATGCATAGGGATTACCACTCTTGGATCAAGATCTTCGACAACCCTTTTCGCATGTTCAATCTCAATAGTTGGAATTCCTCCAACGGGCAGGAATAAAATATCGATAGGTTTCAGCAACCCTATTTGTCCAGATTCGAGTCTATGGCCAAGATCGCCGCAATGGCAAAAGATCAAACTACCCAACTCAAACCTGAACACGATGTTCTTTCCCCTCTTCATACCCTTACAGTCATCATGCGCCGTGTTAACCCCAAGAATCAAGACGTTCTTAATCGCTCGTTCACCTGGTTCCTTCACAACCGCAAAATCACCTTTGACGGTTTTCACAGCATTATGATCAAAATGATCGTGGCTCACCAAGACTATATCAGCTCTTGCTCGAGGAGGCTTGATTCCGAGTGATTTTCCATCGTGCGGGTCTGTTACAATCGCTGTATGATCCCTTATCTCAAAACATGCATGACCGTGCCATATAATTCTCATTCTCACACCTCACGATGTCTTCATTCCTTTTGTTCCAGATATTTCAAATTCTACGCCACAGCATGGGCAGACCTCATCATCCTCCGAGACCACCTCATGACAAACCGGACATATTATTATATCCGTTTCGTCTTTTTCCATATATGGCTGGATTCCCATCGTCTTCGTGCCCTCATGTTCAAATTTTCTAGAACAAACGATATAAATAGCCACTACGCAACCAATTGCAGCGATTGCTGAGCCTGCAATTGAGAGGCTCCAACCAATTATCCATCCAAGAGATGCAGAGGCTTCTACCAATATTGCTGTTGTATAAATTGAAAAGCCAAAAATAATAAAAGATATGGACAAGTGGCCCCTTCTGTGCCCGAAAATCCGACAGAATCCTCCGTCAGCGGGCTTTGCCGATTTCTCAACGAGTTCCTCCTCAACCCGTTGACTTGTAAGTTCGTATTCCCTAGAAACGTCTTTATGAGATGATGGCTCCATGGGAGCTATGGTAGCTGCTTCATGCTCCTGCTGCCCCTCTTTTGGCTCAGTATCGGTCATCGTTTCGAAGAATTCCTCGATACCGGATTCGACATTTTGTATAACGTCGGTGATTTCAGATATGTCGATTGCCCCGCTTCTCGTGATTTCTTGCTCTTTTGTATCATGAATGACTGGTTGTTCACCTGCCTCCGGTTTCGGTTGTGCAGTTATCTGTTGCACTTCCGTGACGGATTGCATTTCCGCAGCAGCAACATTGTTTTCGACTGGTTCGGCTGTGATTTCACTAGTAATCGGAGAAGCATCTCGTATCACATCAGTAGGCTCCAGCACGTCATTTTCGACTCTCTTGCTCACTAGCTGGATGCGTTCCTTGTTTCTTACTAACGTTGCTTCCACGATCTTTGATTCTTCTCTAGATATTCTTTCGGATGATTTTTCGGAGGCTAAGCGCTCGAGTTCAATCAATTCCTCAGCCCACTCATCACTCACGTCATTAAACTCCCAGCCACAAAAATCGCATTCTGAAGCGTAGATTTTATTACGCAAGCCGCATCGAGGACATTCTTTGTAACTTTTTTTATTCTCCATTCTTTATTTGCATTAGGATCGTCGCTTATAATTTTTTTTACCCTTATTTGATTGGCTATCGCGTAATAAAACAGCATAATGAAACCGCATAAGTAAGACTAATTGAATGATAACAAGGGAAATCAAATTACATACCGGTATCAGTGCACTATTCATAAGGCGTTGTCGAGCCTTTATGAGCATCGAGAACATTTCTTGCGAGTTACGCTTGGAATAAAAAAATACAAATATATTGAAACTGGATGAGTTCACTGCATGAAGGTCATGGTCCTTTGCGTAGACCGCGACGACGACTTCGGAATAAAGACAGGACTAAATAGTCCCTTTATCGGAAGGGAAGAAAATCTCAACGCCGCTCTCGCACTTGGATTGAAAGATCCAGAGGATTCGGATACGAACACTCTTCTTGCAGCTATCGGCATGTACGACGAGATGGTGAAATCCGGGATCGATGCAGAAATTGCGACAATTTGTGGCGATGCCAAGGTAGGATACCAGTCAGACCTCGTTCTTGCCACCCAGCTGGAAAACGTCTTGGAAATGGTTAAACCTGATAGGGTTGTCTTGGTGAGCGATGGGGCAGAGGACGAGTACATTTATCCAATGATCTCTTCGAGAGTGAAAATTGATTCTGTGAGAAGGGTTTTTGTAAAACAAGCACCAACCGTTGAGGGTACTTACTACATTTTAACGAAAATGCTTCAGGATGACAAGATAAGGAGGAGAATGATTACTCCCGTTGGTCTTGTACTCGCCGTGTTTGGACTTTTTTCTTTAGTTCCAAAGATTTTCCAGCTCATGAGTAATTGGGATATGGGCATCGTATCGGGAATGGCTGCGGGTACGATCGCAGTGGTTCTTGGTATTTATTTGATTCTATATGCATATAGAAGTGGTGAAAGACTTAAAGAATTCTCAAAGAGAGCCTCAGCAGCTATAAGATCAGGTAGCCAAATGATTCCATTTGCAATTCTTTCAATTGCCCTCATTTTTCTCGGACTTGTATATGGTTTTGATGCAGCCCGTGCAAATGCGGAAGCGGGCGCCCTTGTTCAGGCACTCTTGTTTGTAAATGGAACAATCTGGGTATGGATATTTGCAGCGCTTTCCTACGAAACAGGACGCTTCGTCAATCACTTCCTTTCAGAAGGGAAAATATACTCTACTTATCTCGTTGTTTCCATTACAATATTCGCAATTGGTTTTATAATCCAAGGGGCAATCGATGCCGCGCAGTTTTTCCTAGGTTATCGAAATTATGAGGAATCCGTCATCGTAATGGAGGTCATTTGTGGATTTTTACTAGCGGTATTTGGTGGCCTTCTGAACACCGTTATGAGGGGAAGATCAGCAAAGAAGATCGCCGAAAAAATTGAGAACGGGGAACCAATGGATTAGGTGGTGGATTGGATTATCGCGAGTGGGAGCCCCTTTACTTCCAAATCCTCGAAGAATTCAATTTTTCTCGTTCAGATGATGAAATGGCTGCTCACATTCTCAATACGCTTGTCAAGAACAAAAGAATCTGCGAGCCTGATTGTCTTAAGGAAGTGATCCAGTGCAGGGCAACCATATACGGATACGGCCCCAACCTAGAAAGGGATATTGAAATCGTGAAACCTGCAGGAACGATTATTTCTGCCGATGGTGCCACTACAGTCCTTTTGAAGAATGGAATCGTACCAGATGTAATCGTTACAGATCTTGATGGCGATGTTCTTGCACAGATTAGAGCCAATAGCGAAGGCTCAATTGCTGTAATCCATGCTCATGGCGACAATATCCAAAGGATTTGCGATGCACTCCCATTCTTCGAGGGACGAATAACACCGACAACCCAGTCGAAACCATTCGATCGGATTTACAATTTTGGGGGCTTTACAGACGGTGATCGGGCGGTGATGTTAGCTAGACATTTTGGAGCAAAGCGCATTTTCCTGGTTGGCTTCGACTTTGAGTTGGTTAGAGAGCAGGCGGGAAAAGATTCTGAGATCAAAGCGAGAAAGTTGAGGTGGGCACGGCGTTTGATATTTGATTTTAACCCTCCCTATGTTCAGCTGTTGACTCCTTGATCCAATCCAAGTATGGTTTATGCCCCTCTGCGATTTCGTATCGTACAATACACGGTAGCTCGTACGGGTGTGATTTTAAAATGAAATCTTTGAGTCTATTGAAATCCTGCGATCGTATTTTTATCAATAAAATGAATTCGGTCGCTTCCTCGATTTGGTTCTTCCACCAATACATGGATTCAACGGGATAAATGTTCACGCATGCTGCAAGTTTTTTCTCAATAACATTTCTCGCAATTTTCTTTGCGGATTCGCGATCTGGTACTGTGATGAGAACGGTTGAGAACTCACGTTCAACTGTCATTATAGTAAGATATGTAATTTTGAGTTTCATTAGTTTAGCGATTCAAGTATCCTGTGCCACTCAATCAAACAATTTTGGCTAATGAGATATTGAAATGAATCAAAGAAATGATTTCAATGAAAATTCTCGATAAGAATTCTTTAGCAACCACATTCTACTCTTATGGAAAACAAGCTTACATCATGTTCTAGATTTAATTAAGATCAATGAATTAAAAATACAACTCAAGTTATTTTGCCAAATAGCTACAAACTCTCTAAAATGAAATGACTATCTTGAACTTATTTAACTGATTTTTTCAAGTATTATAGAATTTTTGTAATTAGACATTAGAATCAGACTGGCATGAAAAAACAGTTTCAAAATCTATTTATAGCTTCAAGGCTTTATTAGATACCCAGTCCCCTAAATTGGATTATCTTTTTGGGGGGATAAGGAGGAAGTCAGAAATGGAAGGCAAAGGCGAAGAACTTCCCAAAGAGGGGGCACCCAAAGGCTCGATGACAAAGATCATCGCAGCTATCATTGTACTTATTATCGTTGTCGCAGCCATAGCGGGTGCAGTTCTTCTCATGGGAGGTAAAGTCGTTGAAAACGAGAGTCCTACGGTCAGTGCTGAAGCGGACGTGACAACAATCATTGCAGGTGAATCAGTAACATTTGATGCTTCAGAGAGCGCAGATCCAGACGGAGAAATCGTTGAATACATTTGGAATTTTGGTGATGGAAGCACGGATAACGTCGCTGGTGCAGTTGTTACCCACACATACCCATTCCCTGGAAAGTATCTGGTCACAATTACGGTTGTTGATAACAAGGGCGCAAGAACAACCAACTGGAACGCACCGATTAGAATTGAGGTCCTGCCTCCAGCAATCGAGGAGCCCGATAATGCAACTCAACCTTATGCAGTGGTAGCGACTAGTGGTGATGTGATAGAGTCAGATACAAAGGTTGAGTTCGATGCAAGTTCCTCTGCTGCATACAGTGTGGAATACGATGAAGAGTCCGAGGAATGGCTACCGATCCTCGATAGTTCTTTTGTTGCTAGCGTTATCTGGAACTTTGGGGACGGGAAAGTTCTATGCGGCAACTTTGGCGATCTGACAGCGGTGAATCACACTTATGTCGGAAACGGAAGTGTTTATGCATCGTGGCTGGCTATTACAAGCGTGCATGGTGCTATTCAGCTCTATTATAACACAATAATCGTGCTACCTGAGGAAGTTGTCGTGCCCGTTGCTATAAAGAACCCAAATACATATATAGTAGCAACAATCGGAGAGCCAGAGTCCCTTGATCCAGCATATGACTACGAAAGTGCAGGTGGAGAAATCCTTCAGAACGTTTATGAAACTCTTGTCTGGTACGACGGTGAATATGCTGACAGACTCGTGCCAATGTTGGCAACGAATGTTCCAACCATCGAGAATGGTGGTGTATCCCCAGATGGCTTGAATTACACATTCCACATCCGGCAGGGTGTGAAGTTCCACGACGGCACAACCATGGACGCTTATGACGTGGAATACTCATTAGAACGTGTACTCATAATGAATGATGATTCTGGACCAGCATGGATGATGGGGCAAGTGATGGTGCCAAACTACGGAATAGGACCGCTCGATCTTAATGACATTGATGCCTCAGTAGAGGTCATTGATGATTACACAGTGGTGATACACCTCCAGTACCCGTATCCGGCATTCATACAAGTACTGGCATATACTGTGGCATCGATCGTTTCGATGGATTATGTTGAGGCTCACGGCGGTGTCGAAGTCAACACTCGCAGTGATTGGATGGATGAAAACGAGTGCGGAACGGGGCCGTTCAAACTCAAGGAATGGAACCCATATCAATACATCATGCTGGAACGTTTCGATGATTATTGGAGGGGGGCCGCAAAACTCAAGTACGTGATTATAAAGAAAGTCGAGGACGTTGGAACAAGAGAGATGATGTTGTTCTCTGGCGATGCAGATTCAGTATACATCCCAAGACAGCACAAGACTGATGTTGAGGGAAAACCAAATCTCCGTATTGTGCAGGGCAAGCCTACGTTCAACATAGATTTCATTGGTTTCAACCAGAAGATCAATCCCGGTCCAAACGAGATCGGAAATGTGTCTAGCACTTTCTTTGCAGATGTCAATGTGAGAAAGGCTTTCGTACATGCTTTCAATTATAACAAATTCATCAGCGATGTACTTCTTGGCACAGGTATTCAGCCAAGAGGCGTGATTCCAAAAGGAATGTTCGGATATAACGAATCAGTTCCACTGTTCGAATACAACTTGTCAAAAGCTGCAGAATACCTCAAACGAGCTATCAATCCCGCGACGGGACACTCTTGGGCTGAAGACGGATTCGAAATATGGCTGTACTACAACGCGGGTAATGCCGTGAGAGAAGCGGCATGCGAAATGTTCAAGCATGGACTCCAGACACTCTCAACTGAGCATCTTGTTAATGGCACGATCATCGTAAACGTGCAGGCGCTTGATTGGTCTGGAGCATATCTGCCAGCCGTTAAAGGGAGGCAGTTGCCTGTGTTCTTCCTCGGATGGGCGCCCGATTATGCTGATCCAGACGATTACACGTACCCATTCTACCATGAGAATGGAACATACGCTAACAGAATCAGCCTCAAGAATCACACGCTTACGCTGATGGTAGAAGAGGCAGCGAGAGAGCTTAATACTACAAGGAGAGCACAGCTCTACTACGAAATTGAAATGGCCGTTTACGAGAATGCGTACTTTGCATGGCTTGCTCAGGCAACGAACTTCCACGTCGAGCGCGACTGGACCAAGGGATACATATACAACCCGATGTTCTCAGGAATGTACTACTATCCGATATACAAAGGATACACTTGAAATGAATTAAACGCCAACAAACTTTTTTTTTATTTTGATTCTTTTGATTCTTCAAAATTACTTTTTGCTAATATTGGAAAGGCATAGTGTACTTCGGTTGAAACAATTACACATTAAATTATGCACTGGCCTCATAATCTCCTCATTTCTAGAAATCTAGGATTGATTTAGAATTCGATTCTCGAAAACGCTTTATAGCAAAATCCTATTTCATGAAACAAAGGTGACACTTACTTGAAACTGGGAGCCTATATAATAAGGAGGCTTCTACTGCTTATTCCAGTACTTCTCGGTGTTTCAGTTTTTATCTTCACACTCACCAGAGTTGGAGGTGATCCAGCAGCAGCTTACATACATGAGAAAATGACTGACGACCAAATTGCAAGGATTTACGAGAAATTTCATTTGAATGATCCTATATATGTTCAATACTGGTATTGGCTGGACGGGATATTGCATGGGGATTGGGGTTACTCAAAGACAGCGAGGGCGCCAGTAACAACTGCAATAGCGAGATACCTGCCAGCTACATTTGAATTGACTCTTATCAGTATCATCATAGCTGTCAGCGTTGGAATTGGCCTTGGCACTATATCCGCCGTGAGGCGAAATAAACCAGTAGATCATGCAACTCGCATTATGGCCTTGTCAGGAGTGTCGCTTCCGATATTTTGGCTTGGTTTAATGCTCCAGCTTGTTTTTTACAGCAGGCTTAGATGGTTCCCAGCTGGCGGGAGATACGATGAGTTACTGTATCTATCTCAAGGATCGATCACCAAGTATACGGGATTTTGGACTTTGGATACATTATTGAACGGAAATCTCACCTTATTTGCTGATGCTTTGTGGCATCTTATTCTTCCTGCAATAACATTATCATTTGGTACAATTGCCATTATCACTAGAATTATGAGATCGAGCATGCTAGAGGTTCTTGGCCAGGAATATGTAAAGACGGCAAGATCAAAAGGACTGCCTGAAAAAGTTGTCATAAAGAAGCATGCAAGAAAAAACGCGCTCATACCGACAACGACCGTCGTTGGTCTGTCATTCGGTGGTCTTCTCGGTGGAGCCGTTCTCACAGAAACAATTTTTCAATGGCCTGGAATGGGGCAATGGTCGACCCGAGCCATTATAACTAATGATTGGGCATCGATACTTGGATTTGTATTAGTTACTGCAATTATATATGTAATCGCGAATTTGGTCGTCGATATACTTTATGCGTTCTTGGATCCAAGAGTCAGACTGGGGTGAGATAATCGAAGAATCTGGTGAAAAAAAGACAAAAAAACCGTACGTATCGCGATATGATTATCTGAGAAAAACATTGGCTCCGAGGATCAGAGAATTCCGATATTCGCTTTTTCTCATGAGAAAAAGTCTGTTGGCAATCGTCGGTCTGGTGCTTGTACTCACAATAGTCATTATAGCAGTCATGGCTCCCGTTCTTGCCCCAATGAAGCCTGGTCAAAAAAACCCCATGGAAATTCCAAAAGATTTCTCACCTCCCAAGCCTCCAGGCGCGGAAGGTTATATTATGGGCACAGGAAAACTAGGAGCGGACATTTACTACGGCGTTGTTTGGGGAGCTAGGACATCAATTTACATCTCACTGTATGTGGTATTAGTGGCATCAATCATCGGAATAGTTCTTGGTGCCGTATCTGGCTATTTTGGTGGCTGGATCGATGAACTGATTATGAGAATCACCGATATTTTCCTCTCAATCCCTGGCTTGATTCTTGCCATGGCCATCGCCGCTGTACTTAGCAGAAACATCGAGAACACTATGCTCGCTTTAATCATCGTATGGTGGCCACCGTATGCGCGATTGATACGAGGTCAGGTGCTATCTATCAAAGAAAGCACATACGTTGAAGCTGCTCGGGCCGTTGGTGCAAAGAGAAGCAGGGTGCTATTTAGGCATGTAGTTCCGAATTCACTTGCGCCTATGCTCGTTTCGGCTACCATGGATCTTGGCGTTGTTGTCCTAGTCGCCGCAGGTCTCAGTTATATTGGTTTTGGGCCGCCAACTGGATATGCAGAATGGGGAAAAATGGTTTCTGACGGTCAGGAATATTTCCTCGGTGAAATACCGTATCCGTATCCAGATGGACCGAAATACAATCCATGGTGGATGGTCACCTTCCCCGGTCTCATGATATTCATATTCGTTCTCGGATTCAATCTTCTCGGCGATGGTTTGAGAGACATACTCGATCCACGTCTCAGGAGATGACTTCATGGAAAACAACAAGGAAGTGCTGCTCGAAATCGAAAATTTGTACACGAATTTCTATACGTATCAAGGAGTTGTCAAGGCTCTTGATGGAATCAATTTCACTATCAAAAAGGGCGAGACTTTTGGTCTCGTAGGAGAGACAGGTTGTGGGAAAAGTGTGACGGCAAACTGCATTCTTCGTCTTATTCCATCACCTCCAGGTAAGATCGAGAAAGGCAATATATTTTTCATGATGCCTCCAGAAGTGAGGGAGAAACGACTCAATCTTCTCGAAAAGATTTCAAAAATACAATCTGCTGGCAATGAAAACGGTCAGAAAAAGGAACTAGAAGAAGCTAGGAAAGAGTTGGAAAAGATACGACGTGAATACGATCTCTTGGCGAAAAATATGGTCTACATGCAGAAGATCCGAGGCAAATATATCTCAATGATTTTTCAGGAACCAATGAGTGCGCTCAATCCGGTGTTTACCGCTGGTGAACAAATCGCAGAGAACATCTTGCTGCACGAGAAAGACGATCTAGTAAAGGCTGTTTTGAACAACATCGAAAACAACGCGCATGTGGATACTAAATCGGGATTGAAGGGAGTCATGCGCCTGGTAATGCCGTATTACAAATGGGTTTACAAAATGATGGCAATGAGGAAGAATGCGGTAGCACCTCGGATTTTGGCAAGAATCCCCATTTTAAGGCGATACCAAAAACTCGTCAAACAAGAGGCGCTACGTCGCGCTGAAGAAATGTTGAAAATCGTTAGAATTCCAGACCCTCAGAACGTAGCTCGTTCCTATCCTCATGAATTGAGTGGCGGGATGCAGCAACGTGTGACCATAGCGATGGCTCTAGCATGCAAACCGCGGTTGCTCATCGCGGATGAGCCAACAACAGCATTGGATGTCACTATACAAGCCCAGATACTAAAGCTCATGAAAGATCTGCAGAGAGAAACAGGAACGTCAATTTTGCTAATCACACACAACCTCGGTGTCGTCGCGGAAACTTGCGATCGGGTGGGCGTCATGTATGCTGGCGTGATGGCTGAAATTGGTGATGTCCGATCGATTTTTAAGGAGCCACTCCACCCATATACGCAAGGTTTGATGAACTCAATTCCAAAACTTACCACCGAAAATATAAGACTCGATATCATCCCAGGAAACGTTCCGAACCTGATCCATCCTCCTTTGGGATGCCGTTTTCATCCGCGCTGTCAATTTGC
The DNA here is from genome assembly GCA_038850735.1 of Methanomassiliicoccales archaeon. Lineage (NCBI taxonomy): Archaea > Methanobacteriati > Thermoplasmatota > Thermoplasmata > Methanomassiliicoccales > Methanomassiliicoccales archaeon. The sequence goes on along the minus strand of JAWCLO010000003.1, from coordinate 136,722 downwards.
TATGGATGTTTGCAGGAAAGAAAAGCCACCCATGATTGAGGTGAGGCCAGAGCACTTTGTCGCGTGTCATTTATACACAAGGAGGGCGGGCTGATGGAAGAGTACCTCATCGAGGCTCGTGCGCTCAAGAAGCACTTTCCTATACGCGCTGGCGTTTTCAAGAGAACTGTCGGGACTGTGAAAGCAGTCGACGGAGTGAACATCGCAATTAAAAAGGGAGAAACGGTTGGACTCGTTGGCGAAAGTGGCTGCGGAAAGACAACAGCTGGAAGATGCATGCTCAACCTCATCCCTCCAACAGAGGGACATGTCTACTACCGCATGCCTGCGAATGAGAGAAAGAGGGTTATTGAGCTCGAAGAGAAAATCAATCATCTGGATGGCAAGAACCCTGAGGACGAAAAGGAAAGAGAAAAACTAGAGAATGAATTACTCGAAATACAACAAAACTATGCTCTTGATGCCAAAGACGAAGAGGAAATGAGAAAGCTTCGTCGATACATGCAGATAGTTTTCCAGGATCCCTTTTCCTCGCTAAATCCGAGGATGCTCATAAAAGACATCGTAGGCGAGCCTCTACTCGTACACGGCATCGCCAAAGGTGAAGAACTAATAAGACGCGTGACTGGACTCCTTGAAAGGGTTGGCTTAAACCCTGAACATCTTTATAGATATCCGCACGAATTCAGCGGTGGACAGAGGCAGCGTATAGGAATCGCAAGGGCATTTGCCCTCAACCCTGATTTTGTCGTACTTGATGAGCCTACGTCAGCACTTGATGTTTCGGTTCAGGCTCAGATTCTGAATCTTCTCAACGACTTGCAAGCAGAATACGGATTATCGTATCTATTCATATCACACGATCTAAGCACGATCAAGTACATGTGCGACACGATAAATGTGATGTATTTAGGAAAGATCGTCGAAACGGCGAGCAAAGAAGAACTGTTTAGAAAGCCACTCCATCCCTATACAGAAGCGCTTCTTTCGGTTATTCCTGTGCCAGATCCCGATCTCAGAAGAGACAGAATTATTTTAGCCGGCGACATTCCCAGCCCTGCAAATCCGCCATCTGGATGTAGGTTCCACACAAGATGCAGGTACCGAGAAGCCGTATGCGAGCAGAAAGAGCCACCTCTTGTCGACAACGGCGGTGGTCACCTCGTTGCCTGCCATTTCCGTTGAGAGAATTATGGCGAAGAAACGAGTTATCAGAGTGAAAGTCGAAGAAAAGAGTGACGAGGCATCACAGACGCATGAAGAGAAAGAGGTCCCGTGGGGTGTGTGGTTAAGAAAGACATACACGAAATACTGGTATGTTGTTAGCTGCATGTTTCTAGATTCTTTTCTCGCGCTTGAAATTGCGAGATCCTATGGCGATGTGCTTGGAGCATCTCCGATAGCAATCATATTGGTTGCGGTTGTCGCCGTTGAGGTTTTGCTCTATACGAAATTGTGGCCGCGTGAGGACAGACGCGAGTAAGCGGTATCTTCTTATTGATTCAGATAAAACACGAAGAATAAAACACGAGCCCTTTATCATATTGTTAATATAGCAAGAAAGCAACTAAGAATCATGTGTCCGCAGTGACGGTTTTCATTGCGTCATTCATCGCTGCTGTGCTTATTTTCATCGTTCTCCCTTCAATTGTTGCCTTGTACAGCTCTTCAACCCTAATGGATTTATGGTATGAGGACTCTTGGGTTGAAGCATTTGCATATGGTTCACTGGCTGTTGTCTCGGCGATTTTCTTCTCTTTCATAAATCTTGTAATTGATGCTGGGCCTCCCATCATCAGTATCAATATAACTGGTGGGATGGCTCCTCTCATTATATCTGCGTTCATCATAGCCCTGAGGAAAGTCAGGCTGCTCAACATATTGATGCTCATCCCACTCGTAGCGCTCATTTCATTCCTTCTGTCGCATGTCGAGCATGGAAAGGTGCTGATAGAGTTTCCCTACTGGCTAATTACTAGTGGTATCGCAGGCATTGGCAGTTTTTGCCTGGCAGAAAGTGGTGATATTGCTAGCGCAGCTTCGTCTGCTTATGTCTCCGCAAGTATCGGTTCATTTCTAGGAATCGATATACTATATCTCTTTGTCTTGGATCCACTGAAAATGAATGAATTTATAATGGGCGCCGGCGGTTTTCTCGATTATGTGTTTTTATCTGGTGTGATGGCAGTTGCGATTTTGTGTGCATTCTCATGGTCTCTTTCAGCTCTAATGAGAAGGAATAGTCGAATAGAAGGAATTTAGCAACGTGATTGCTTCTGACGATGCGAAAAAAAGAATCTAATCTTAAATCAATACTTTCTTTTACTTGAAAAACCATTCGGGTGCTCGGGGAAAGGTTGACTATTGTAAGCATGGATGACGTCGTAATGGCTCTAAAGAATACCCTTGGAAAGAAGGGGATGGCCGAGAACGATATTAAACGCCTCGCAGAATATTTGATGAGTTTCTTTGGTTACACAAATGAGGTCATCGATAACCGCCTTACCTCCGAAGACAGAGATGTTTTTTACATGCTTGAAGAAGAGGGGTTGCTGACAACCACTCAGGAAGAGGTTCACCTCAAGAAGGGAAAGCTATGGAGGATTCACTACTGGATTTTGAAAAGCGATCAAATCCTACGGCTGGCAAAGCAGTGTGAAGATTCGCATAAGAAACAAGACGACGGTTCTGCAATTTACGACCAGATCTCTGATGAGGTCTGGAGCCGCGAATGAAATTCTCGTGTTTGGTCAGAGAGCTTCATTAATCTTTTAATACTATTTAGACCTTTACGAGCCAGATGGTATAATGAATCCATACCTCATCGCACTTGTAATCCTCATTGTTTATTTTCTCATACTTTATGTATTGAACAGGCTCGGCGCGTTTTCCAAGTACGGACTCAAACTTGTTGGACCAATAATCATGTGGAAGACCACCAGGGGAAAGAAATTGATAGAGAATCTGTCAAAGCCTAGATCGTTTTGGCGGGCTTACAGTCTTGTCGCCAAGGGCATTTGTTTTGGTGGCATGATCTTCATTATGGCGCTGCTCATTTGGGAAGCTACAATTGTTTCAAGAATACCGGCTGAGAAAGCACCGGGTCCGGAACTCCTGCTTGGAATTCCAGGTATTAACCCAATAATTCCACTCGGATACGGGATTGTTGGGCTTATCGTGGCAATCGTTGTTCATGAGTTCGCGCATGGAATCTTAACGAGGGTAGGCGGCATCTCATTGAAGTCCCTCGGTTTAATTTTTCTTGTAATTCCTCTTGGAGCATTTGTTGAGCCAGACGAAGAAGAACTTGCAAAAAGTGAGAAGAAAAAGAAAACGAGCGTTTATGCGGTAGGTCCCGCATCGAATATTGTACTTGCATTCATCTGCGCATTGATATTTTCATCAGTATTGGTAACCTCTGCGGTTCCCGAAAGACCGAGCCCAATCATTACCAGCGTGACTGAGGACAGTCCTGCGTATCACGCGGGGCTTAAATTTGGAACACAGATCATAAAAATAGGAGAGAAGGATATCAAAGATCTGTCTGACATACAAAATATCAGCGGCTTTGAACCAGGTCAAACCATTAATGTGCAATACTATTACGCAGGGGAATTGTTAAATGTCGAGGTGACCGCAGGTGTTGTCGTAACGATGACAGCGCCTGGGTTACCCGCCGAGAACTCTGGGATAAAACCAGGAATGATCATTGCTTCGATTAATGATACAATCATTCACAACCAGCGCGAATTCATGAACGCAATGGCGTTGACAAAACCGAACCAAACGGTGAATATCACAGTGCTTGCTTATTATGATGAAACTGGTGAGTACGAGGTATTTGAAGAAATAAGAAGTGTCAAGCTAGCGAGCAAGCTTGAATACTATCAAAGAGTGGCGCCAGAACTCATCGGTCCCGAATTTCAAGACATAGGATATCTAGGCGTCAACACAGCGTTTTTTGGTGCTTCTGCTAATTCACCTGATGTGGTATTGCGGAGACTCGCTCATCCTTTTGCTGGCGTCAACAGCTTTGGAAGCATGATATCCTCTGCCCTCTCATATATTGCGCTGCCGTTTTCGGGTCTAGCGCCAATAAGATCACCACTTTCGGAGCTCTTCATACCTAGCGGAATTCTGGCAGTTATTCCGGCGGATATCTTTTGGGTGATGGCTAACTGTATGTACTGGATATTTTGGATCAATCTTATGGTTGGACTTACAAACGTGTTGCCTGCCGTGCCGCTCGACGGGGGATATCTGTTCAGAGACTGGTTGGATTCATTTGTCAAGGCGCTGAAAAAAGATTCAACGGAAAAGGAGCGCGAGAAATACATAGCGACGATCACATATGCGCTGGCACTTACCGTGCTTGCGCTTATTCTCTGGCAGCTTATCGGACCGCGAATTACTTGAGCCTCTGGAAACTATTATTCCCTCCTGGGAAGGACATAACCAATACACTGAAGTGCAACGAGTTGCACCTCGGGCAAAGTTCTGGGTCAAAAGATTTGAAATTTGAAAACAGTTCGTAAATTTCTCCACATTCCCTGCATCTTCTGTAAATGGGAAAAAGTGGTTTGAAATCTTCGCAATAGTCAACGATTTCCTCCCTATCATGGAGGCATACATCGATCCAACAGTTATCACAGAGGCTTCTCCGACTTAAATTAACACAAAGATGCTGACCGACCCTCACTCTCGCCATGACACATTACCTCGTGCCCTCGAGTTCTTTTTTTCGCTTCTAGTATTTGAATTTTGTACAATGAACATAAAGATGTTCATTACAAAAATGAATTCTTTTCAAGGCATTGTTTACAACGAGAAAGATAAAAAGAAAAAGAAACTTTATACAACAAAAACTGGAAGGTGGGACGGTATAAATCACACTATTTCATTTCTCATCCTTTCCTTCAGCTCGCCGATCTTCCCTTTGTTCCAGCTGCTTGTTTTCGAAAAGAATCCTGTTACCCTTGTGATTCCTTCTACATCAGGGGATGAGCAATACGGGCATGTTGACCTCAGTCCTCTGCTAGTTTTTCCACAGCTCAGGCAGGATGTGAACTCAGGGCTAAATGCGATCTGGGCATTCTGCGTATTCTCAAAGGTCTTCTTAACAAATGCCGCAATGCTTTCAGCCGGCGGCTTGTGTTCTCCGAGCCATACATGCGTGAGTGCACCTGCTTCAATAATTGGGTGGAATAGACCTTCTGTTTTTACCCTTTCAATTGCGCTTACTGGCGCACCTACATTGAGATATGTGGAATTGGTATAGTAGATCTCCCCTGTGCCTTTATTGCCTCTAATAACAGTCGGTGCCTGTAGCGGGTAGTATTTCATGTCGAGCCTCGCGAAACGATAGGCTGTGCTTTCGGCGGGCGTTTGTTCTAGGGGCATTCTTATGCCGAGTTCAGATGAAAGACGATCAGCCTCTGTCTTCATCGCCGCAATAACCTTCAATCCAAACCGCAAGGCATCTTTTGATTCGTGCATCTGCTCGCCAGTGTGGTATTGCACCATTTCGTTAAGGCCGACCATGCCCACAAGGTATGAAGCCTTTTCAAGCCTGAAATACGGTTCACCATCGAGTTTCATGGTGAGCAGGGCTAGAGGACCATGTTTGCCCATGTTTAGGAGTTTCGTGATAAACTCTCTCTTTTGAAGGTGTGCTTGCGCGACGAGTTCTATCCGCTCTCTCAATATCTCAAACAGCTTCTCGTCGTCCTGATGCGCTTCGTAGGCTATCCTAGGTAAATTGATCGTGACATTCTGCATCGCTGAGTACCTCATTTTCCACGGCGTCTTTGCGTCTTCAAGATCGTTCCTATCCAGTTTAAATGCAAGCCTACAGCATTCGCTGATCTTGGCAGTGTTGCCCCTGTCGAAAACGAAGTAAGTATTTCCTTTCTCAGAGGCAACATGGGAAATCTTCCATAGAAATTCTTCGTGCCCATCTGTTGAAAAGAACTTCTCAGTCATGTGGACGTTGGGTTTCGGGAAGAAGAAAGGACGCCCAAGTGCATCTCCCTCAAGATAAACATCGAAGAGTGCCATCACGAACCTCTGGCTTTCTTTGATGTAATCCTCGTAATTCTGGCCCGTGAATTCTCCCTTTGGACCTATGGCAGGAACCCCAACAAAGTGGTCAGGTATCTCCCAATAGAGATTAAGGTCGCTGAAGATCGACTGTCCGCCCCTCGCGACTGCCTGCTGGGCAAATTCAAAAATGAGTATCTGGGCCAACTGCTTCATCCTGACATCATCCACGTTCTCGAGGTAGGGGGCGAGAAAGATGTTCACCGCATCCCAGCCGATTGCACCAGCAAAATGCCCTTGTAAAGCCGCTGAGAATTTTATTATCTGCTCTATAAGAACCTCCGGGTGTTTTGCCGGCTTTGCGATTGAGATTGCATTGGGCAGGTTGAGGCCAAATTTCTTCACATATTCTATTGACTGTCCGCTGCAGTAGGGTCTATCGATCATGCCAAGGTCGTGAAGGTGGATGTCTCCCCTCATGTGCGCGTCCGCTAGCTCCTGTGAGAAAACCTCCAGGAGCGCGAATTCCTTCTTAATTCGCTCTGCAAGTGTAAGATTCGTTGCTTCTGGCCCATGAGGAACGTTGGCGTTCTCCTTGTTTGGATTCATGATGATCTGTCTTGTATCATACAGGGGCACTCCGAGTCTGGTATGCTGTTTTCGGATCTTCGCAAGCCCATATTCAACAAGTTTAGCATTCGTCAGTTCCCTGATCAATGGGGCTGTGATGACATCCAAATCAAGACTCATGATTAATTTTTCCACTTCACGAGCTACAATAGATGCAGCGTCTTCGCTGATCGTTGTCTCGCGAATTAACGCTTCGTAAATTTTGCTGCGGTCCCATTTCTTAATCTCCTCATCTGACGTCCTAACAAATAAGGAAAGCTCTGTCGATTCCTTTTCGTCGGAGTAGACCTCGCCAGGTTCGCGAAGATACTCTATAGCTTTCATATTATCACACTTCTCAAAAGTGATGCATTGATATTCTGCATCCCATTACAAGGCAACTAACACTATTTCCACGACCGCTTAAAGGGATTTTGGAACGTGAATTGGTAACTAATTAACGCTATAGAAAACATAATTATTTATCAAGTCTGTTACCATATCTGTGATCAATTGTTCCATCCAGAGGAAGATTTGAGACGGACCATCTACGAAATTCTGAGTAAAGAGGGCAAATCGATCAGCGCGCTTTCGAAAGAGCTTGAAAAGAAAGGGTTCAAACTCCATAGGCTAGTTCTTACAGGATATCTTAAGGCATTGGCTGATTTGAGACATCTGAAGGAATGCGAAGTTCCACCTGCAAAGCTGTATGTACCGGTCAAATCAGTAGAAAAAGACATTTACGAAATTATCGGTGAAAAGGCGCGGCTCATTGGAAGTGGGGAGACTTCGGATGCAATAATACTTTACTCATTGTGCAGGCTCTTCAAGAGACCGATTTTTCAAGAAGAATTGAGAAGAGCAGGCGTAACGGATAAGCCCATCGGGAGACTTGCTACTCAAGATGAAAAGCAAGAAGCAAAAAAGATACTCTCTCAAGCAGGATGGAAAATTCCAGATAGCATGAAAGCATTCGTCCTTGAAGACGAGAAATACGAAGAAGCTTATGAGGAGATCCTAAGGATGATCGTCCTCGAAGATTACAATGCTCAGCATATGGTCAGGGAGACTACCCAACTGAAATTATTCATGTAAGTGCGTGAGAAAAGAATTCTCAAGCTCCAGATAATATCGATTTTCATATAGACAACGATCGAAGTATTGATGTGGAAAATATTAACCAATATAGGAATATACCCATACGCATGAATCTCGATGCTCTTGTTGAGGACATCAGAAATCATCCCGGTGTTACTAGGAAGCGCACGATATCAGATGTTCTGCACTTTTTCCCGAAGATCGAGCAAAAGAATATACTGGCTTCGTGGGGGGAAGACGCTGCTGTCATCGAATTCGGTGATTATGTTCTATTACTTGCAGCCGATGGTATAATGGAACCTCTGATGAAGACTAATCCATACTTTGCTGGTTACTATTCCGTCCTCGTAAATATTCACGACATTCTCGCCATGGGCGGAATTCCGCTTGCCATGGTTGACGTCATATCAATGAAAGAGGAGAAGATCTGCGCCCAGGTGATGAGGGGCGTTGAATCGGCGGTGAAAAAATTCGGAGTGCCGATGGTAGGAGGACATACACATCCAGACTGTGATTACCATGCGATTGATGTGGCCATCCTGGGAACAGCGGGAAGGGAAGATGTGATTTACAGCCACACAGCGGAAGTAGATGATGATATCATTTTCGCAATGGATCTTGATGGGTATTTCCCAGATAGACTACCCTATGCCTGGGATACCACCTCGAAGAAAAGCGAGGAGTTTGTGAGACGGCAAATGAAAATAATGAATGAAATCGGCAGAAAGCGTCTTGCGAATTCTGGTAAAGATATGAGCAATCCAGGTTCGCTGGGAACCCTAGGTATGCTTTTGGAGACCAGTTGCAAGGGGGGCTACGTCGACATAGCCCTCATACCGAAACCGGATGGTGTAAATCTCAGCCAGTGGCTTAAAGCATACCAGGGATTTGGATTTGTGCTTACAGCTCCCAGCTCAAATTCTGAAGAGATTATTGAACTCTTTAAAACGGTTGATGTGGATGCAGCTGTTGTAGGCAAAGTTGATTCAGGCAACAAATTGGTCATAAAGCAGCGAAATGAGAGCGCTACGCTTTTTGACTTCAGCAAGGACGTCATTGCGGGCTGCAGAGTATTCCCCCACTCCGGGCAGAGTCACAAAAGACCATGACGAAGTGCTAGGCCACAGGGGTTGCCGCCCAGTTCGATGAGGATTGTCCAAACACCTTCTCGGTCCCGTCTCCCCTCGAGCGTCGGTAGTTCATGGTAAAGCTGCTCCCGTCAGGGCCTAACTCGGTCCCCATGATTAGGGCAAAGGACGCAGCCCTCCAGCTGCATCGCAATGCCGCCGCCGACCCCGAGGAACAGAACCTCATCGTCAGTGTAAGGGTCCTCACCGTTCTGGTTACGACGTCCCCTGCTGTCACCCCCGCTATCGACGATTTCGGTGTATAAGGGCACGCCGAACGCCCCGGTCAAGCCTAGCGAATTTCCATTAACTCATATCAATATTTATATCTATTTGATGAGAATGCAACAGAAGAGATTTTTTGGACAGAAAATTTCAGTGTATAGGTATTTGAAATTTCATTGAATTAGTAATCTTTATTTCTCTTGAAAGTTAATTTAACCATCAAGGGGGGTGTTTTTACGAAAGGTGAAGAAACTGCAATAGTATTCATCGAGTTCCAAAACGACTTCTGCAAGCCTGGTGGAGGCTTGTATGAGGCCGTCAAGGAACAGCTCAAGAAGCAGCGAACCATTGAAAATGCCGCCGATTGCATTAAAAAAGCCCGTGGCAAGTGTCTCACAGTATTGTGTCCCATACTCTTTGAACAAGACTACCGCGATGCTGGCTGTGCTGGTGTGCTCGGACCGATTCATCAGAATGCCGCGAAGGCAAAGGCATTTAGAAAAGGGACATGGGGCGGAGAGATCATTGATGAGTTGAAGCCTACAGATCAAGACATCGTCGTCGAGGGGAAAAGAACGCTCGATGCGTTTCACTCGAGCAATATAGACTTTGTTTTGCGGGTAAACGGCATCAAGAATGTGGCGTTTGCTGGCTTTTTGACAAACGTATGCGTTGAGGGCACCGCAAGATCTGCTTATGACAAGGGATACAAAGTATTTCTTCTCAAAGATTGCACATGTGCGATGTCTGAAGAAGAACAGAAATACGTTGAGACTAAATTCTTCCCGCTCATTGGCGAGGTTCTCACTCACGACGAGTTTTTGAAAAGACTCGAATAAATTTTCTCTACTTTTTTTTAACCTTTTTTTTGATTTTCTTAATTCTCATCGTCTAGAAAATCTCGTGAGAAATTTGTATTTCGGCTCTCAAAATGACACCATCAAGATTACTCTTTATTTAGAAAAGAAGCTTGAAGTGCCGGCAGGCCAGTGATGCTAGCTCAGAAGATCGGTTCTGATTTTGCATGATTTCTTTATTCGCTTGCCCATTGCCTCAGCTTTTCAATTGTAACTTTCCCACAGAGCGCCTTCCCAGTCCTTTCATTATAAAAGGCTGGAACGCCTAAATCACCACCACATGCTTTCGAAATAACTTCAGCATACTTTCTCATCAGCCGTGCATTATCTTCGTCGTGCCATACTTCAAGTTCTTCTATTTCGATACCAAGCTCATCCTTAAGGAGTTTTACCAGAGGTCTCACAGCTCTGCAGTGAGGACATTCGCGACCGTAAAACCATATCAACCGATTGCCAACTTGCTCTCCCATGATACCTACCTCCTAACAAATAACCCGCACCAACATTCTCCATCTTCCCTCCAACGTTCCTGAGACTTAAAGTTGCACGGGCATATGAGTTTTAAATCCGCTTCCATACGTCCTGTAGTAATCCGGCAGGGGCAATATCTAAACCCGTATTTTTCCATATTCTGGAGCTCACCTCTTGCCAAAAGGATTACATCCTCCGTCTTTTCGCTCACTTTGAAATCCTGCCCTTCTGCAAATTTTGACCAAATGGAAATAAGATCCTCAACTGTATCGAATTTCTTTTGAAACTGATTGATGATCCCGATTGCCTCTGGCGTATCGATCTCACAGAATGCATTCTTTGCTCGGCATGTGGGACAAATTTCGGGTGGTTTTAGGCCGTAATGGATATCATTACATACACAACAGCGCCAAAGTCTCTTTTCAGCCATTTCTCATCGAATGTCAATACGAATCCTGAAGATTATAAAATGATTGTTTGAAAGGGATATTCATTTAACACATAAAGGAACAGCTTCATCCAGATATCAAAGCAACCGCAAAATTAATAAACCCAAATTCTTACTTCCCCCTCATGCCTGAGGGACTTTCAACTAATGCGGAAAAGGTCTTCAAAGCGATGAAGGATGCTGGTATCATCGGCGAAGAAAAGATGACAGATGCTCAAAGAATAACGAATATGTCGAAACTGCCGAAGGCTCAGTGCCTCGCAGCTCTTCAAGAACTAGAAAAGAAAGGATACGTGAAGAGGCGGGCACGAGAAAAATCAGCTGGATATTACCTCATTAAAACACAGTAATCTGGCTGAGAATAATCACTGTTCCGATCAACGCTGAATTTGTTGGCACTTGTCCGCCAGTATGTTTCTTCTCGCTTTCACTGGAAAGGCGAATTTATTTTATCACTTTTCACCGAGGTGTCATTTTTTTATGAAATACTTAACAGCGAAGCAATGGTCTTGTTTTTCATCAAGGACAACTATCCAAAGACATTTTTCAAGGCGATGTGTTGACCCTCAATCATGGACACAATTCAATGATGAACCCTAGACAAATCAAATCGATTCAAGTCTCAATTTAGGAAGCTCTGTCTCAAAATGCTTAAAACCATTTCAGCACATTCCCATTATATGGATTTATCTGCCATTGTTTACGCTTCAACACTCTTATTCTTCATCTTCGATCCCTTCGCCAGCCTGCCTATATTCATAAGCCTTACAAAGGATTTTAGCGACGAAGAAAAAATCAGGAGTGCTAACCGCGCAGTACTCGTTGCGGGGATACTTTTCGTCATTTTCGTTCTCGTCGGCAGGGAACTTCTCGCCTTTTTCGGCGTGACAACCTCTGGATTTAGAATTGCTGGCGGTCTGGTTCTACTTCTTATGTCCCTTGAAATTATCTTCGGGATGAATATTACAAGGATAAGTAACCAAAATGTTGCATGGGTTATCATTGCAACTCCGATTCTAACAGGACCCGGCGTTATCACTACGGCGATAATTTTATCGACAAACTATGGATACTTGATTCCGCTCATAGGCGGGCTCTTTGCATTGCTCGTCACTTGGATTTTGCTTCACAACGCTGTGCTGATTACGAGGATCGTTGGTAATAACGTGATTGAGATTATGTCAAAGATCATCGGGCTTCTCATCGCTGCCATCGGAATTGAATACATCATGAAAGGTAGCTATGAGTTCATCTCTGGCTTGCTTCATCTGGTACTCTTATGAATAGAACGATTCGGTGCATCGATCTTGCGGTGGTAGGATAGTGGCAGTCAAAATCATTATCTGCCGACGGTGGTTCTAGTATACTCCTATTCGACCTGCACCCAAAAAACCATTTGCTCTTCCAATCTAATTCATATTGGATAATGTGATATGAATACGGATCAGCAGCGCCTGTGGGACAAATGCTACCGTACCTCCCTGAGATTGTGGAAGGGTTTCGAGGAGTTTCCAGTGAAACTCTTGGGAAACGAAAGGGTCCTTGAAATCGGATGTGGCGACGGCAAGACGATAAGTGCGGTAGAGAGGGAAAATAGCTTTTTGGTAGGAGTGGATTTTTCATTTGAGGCATTGCGCACGTGCAGAGCGAGATTTTCGGGAAACCATAAGTTGCATTTTGTCCAGGCAGACGCCGTCTCTCTACCATTTCGGGACAAATCCTTTGACCTAGTGATCTCATTCCACCTTTTTGAGCACCTCAAGAGTGACGAAAGGCAAGCCGTTATCTCCGAAGTCAAAAGAATTCTCGTTGAAAATGGTATTTTCCTTTTTAGGGCCTTGTCCACCCACGATCTGCGTTATGGCTCGGGAAAGGAGATAGAGAAGAATACTTTTCTTAAAGGTAGCGGTATGACGGTTCATTTTTTTGATGAAAATGAGGTGTTGGAACTCCTCGAAGGAATGATTATTGAGCGCTTGTCGAAAATTGACAAGAAGAAAAGGTACGGTGAGGCCGAAGTAAGAAGGTCTTATATCGAAGCAGTCGCGAAAAAACCCGCTCAAACGTTTGACTCACGAGGCTGAAAATAGTTGTGTAGTTTTAGGGGTGTGTGGAGAAGTGTCGGGAAAATGCGTTCATATATTCTCAGAAGCCGTAAGCATCCAATCTAGCTCCCTTTAAACGATAAACCTAAGGTATATTTTAGAAAAATTTTTAAAATCCTCTTATTAGAATAATAATTAATTATGAATATGGTAGGCGCTTGTGGAAACGACTGTTCGGACTGCTTCCACTACGGTGCCTCCTGCGATGGTTGCCTCAACGAGATGACACTTTCTTATGCATACATGTGCGAAGTGTACCAGTGCGTCTTACGGAAGCGAGTAAAGCGATGCACAGAATGCAGCGAATTCAAGAGTTGTGCCAAGAACTCGGAAAGCAGAATGCTGTGTCCCCTGCTGATAGAAAAGTTTACCCGGTCGAACTCGTGCCGAGTCGACATTCCTGACTCGGCACATTGAACAATGCAAAGAGCTGATATTGTTATTCAAAATTCGCGTGAATGGTTGAATGCGGTCTCGAAACAATTCGTTGCAAAATAAAAGGCACGCAATCATTAATTTTGAGATTTTTCGCATGGTCAGTGAATTTACAAGGATCAATGTGAATACAAGTAATAAGATAGAAATTTCGTTAATGTTTATCTAACATGTCCTTCATTTTTCTTCACGATGGATCATGAAGATGGTTCTTTTTGTATGTGTAGGAAACAGTTTCAGGAGTCAAGTGGCCGAGGCTTACTTCAACACATATGCTCCTCCTGGATGGAAAGCCATAAGCGCAGGCATCATGCCCGAGGAGAACGTCCATCCAAACGCGATTGCCTTGATGCGGGAAGAGGGCATCGACATATCACAGAAGAAGCCCCAGGGTCTCTCTGAGAGGTTACAAGAAACGGCCGATATGGCCATACTCGTCTGCAGTGGCGACTACTGCCCGGTGCTCCATACGAGAGAAGTTGAAAAGTGGCCTATGCCAGATCCTCACTTCATGCCGCTGGATGAGGCAAGGAAAGTAAGGGACGAAATAAAAAGAAAAGTCATGGAATTGGTGAGCAGACTTTCGAGGCACTGACGACAGTCCTTCATAATTCACGTGCATCACTTTCCGAAAATCCTCTGCTTGGAGGGAAGTTGTTGATAGAGCTACTTGCGTAATTAATTGAAATTAGCATTACTCATCCGAAAGTTCGCTCGCATTCGAATTGGTTGGATCTAAAACCACTGATGGTAGCAATCGCTTTATTCAGCTTTCACTTCCTTAATGAACAAATTGATATCCGTGATCGGGACGCCATTTTCGTCGCAAATTCTCTGCTTTGCCGGGGGATTTTTGAGGTAAAATGGGATTCTCTGCCCGATTCTATCTTGGAACGTGGGAGCCAGTTCGTTCTTGTAGAAGATACCAATCGGAATCCTGTCGCCCCATTCTCTTGCCTTTTCCATCGCTGCCACGATCTTTACAAATTTCTCATCCTCGTTTCTGACGACTGGATCGTACCCTGTTTCCTCAAGCCTGTAGATTCTAGGCTTGGAAATACCTGTATCAGGGTCTTTTCGATCGATGCCCTCATACCAGTCTTTTGTATTTACATCGTTGTAGGTGGGACATGGCTGCAGAATATCTAGAAAGGCAAGACCCTTATGCTCAACTGCCTGCTTTATCAAATCCTTCAAGTGCTTGGTGTGGAATGCGTAACCTCTCGCGACAAAAGTGTATCCCGAAGACAGAGCGATCATTATGGGATTGATCCCTTCATTGATGTTTTCCCGAGGAATGGACTTCACTTTCAACCCGAATTTGAGGGTCGGAGATGCTTGGCCCTTGGTTAGTCCGTAGACGCCATTGTCATGTATCATGTAGACCATATCTATGTTTCTTCGACCCGCATTGACAAAATGTCCAACTCCGATGCCGAGACCGTCGCCATCGCCACCAACAGCGATAACTTCCAAATCAGGATTTGAGATCTTGATGCCCTGCGCAAACGGTAGAGTTCTTCCGTGTAGGGTATGAACTCCGTAGGCCTTCACGAAATGTGGCAATTTCCCCGAACAACCTATTCCTGAAACGAACACCACCTGGTGCGGTTCCAAGCCGAGCTCAGACAAGGCCACTTGAACAGCGGCAAGTATCGCATGATTGCCGCAACCAGGACACCAGTCGACAAAAACATCAGTTTTGTAATCCTGCCACTTAAGCGCCATGTGTCAACACCTGCCTTTTCGGTGCTTTTCCAACCAACACAAATTTTACGGCATCGTAGACTTCCGTCACCGTCATCGGCCTGCCATTAAACTTGACGATCTCGTAGTCATGCAGTATCCCCGTTTTTTCCCTGATGATACCGCCGAGCTGGCCTGAGTAGTTCATTTCGATATCGATCACGTGCTTGGCATTGCCCATTATCTCAACAATCTCATTTACAGGAAGTGGATGAACTAAGCGAACTTGAAGGAAACCGATATTGAAGCCTTCCTTGATCAATTCGCCTACTGCCTCTACAATCGCCCCTTTGGGAGATCCCCAGCTGACAATGATGTTCTCCGCACCTGCTTTACCAAAATAGTTGATTTTCTCGCTCGAGGGAATTTCTTTGAGGACTGTATTGAGCTTTTTCATGCGTTTCTCCATCATGAGCGTCCTGTTTAGGGGTTCCTCGCTGATGTGTCCTAACTCATTATGCTCGTCTCCCGTATACCAGTGGACTCCACCCTTCATACCGAGATACGCCCTTGGAGAAACTCCTGTTTCGTTGAAAGCAAAGCGTTTATAGCTGCCTTTTGATAACATTTCCTCGCTCACCACGCTGCCGCGGTTGATCCTTATTTGCTTAGTATCAAATACCTTGAGCGTCTGAAAGCTGTTTGCAAGCGCCTTGTCGATGAGGTGAATCACCGGAAGCTGGAACATTTCCGCATAGTTAAATGCATTAACGGCGTCGTAGAAGCACTCGCTGATGTCGCCAGAAGCGAGGACAATTCTCGGAAATTCGCCGTGTCCCCCGTGTATTGCAAATCTTAAATCATCTTGACCGTGTCGGGTTGGTAGACCGGTGGAGGGGGCACCGCGTTGGTAATATGTGATTACGAGAGGTACTTCATTCATTCCAGCCCACGAGAGCCCCTCAACCATCAAGGAAAAACCTGGTCCAGATGTTGATGTCGCTGCTCGTACACCTGTAAGAGCTGCTCCTGACGCCATGTTTACAGCTGCAATCTCGTCCTCTGTCTGGACAACGACAACGCCGGCATTCAATCCGCTTTCCTTTGTTTCCAAGATTTCATGGGCCTCTATGAATTCGCTTTCGTCCGCGGCAGGTGTGATGGGGTAGTAGGTCTGAACACGGCATCCCCCTAACACTTTTCCGATTGCCACAGCTTGATTACCAGAAAGAAGCACCCTCTCTTCCTGTGCACTCTTTTCGATTTTCAATGGAAATGGAAAGGTGCGAAAATTCATTTGCGCATAACTGTACGCAATTTCGAGAGCCCGCACATTCATATCAATGAGCTTACTCTTTTCTGAAAAAATCGACACCAATGCTTTTTTTACCGTATTGATTTCATACCCTAAAATCCCAAAAGAAAGCCCGACTGTGACAACATTAATCATCCTATTGAGCTTCGCCGTCTTTTCGAGGTTGAGTGAATCGGCAACCTGGTAGAGAAGATCTGTATAGGCAACCGGAAAAACATGAATTCCCTTTCTACCAGCATAATTGAGAAGATCTTGAAGTGTCTCCCCTATTTCATTCTTCTCCATGAATTGCGAAAAATTCGATTTGAACTCGAGTGGCAGAGAAGGTATTTCTAAAATTCTCGTATTCAGCTGCCTGCTGTCGACTATGATTCCCCCTTCCTGTACGACCTCAGTTACATGCCTTACGACGGTTTCTGCATCGAATGCAGCGAGCAGATCGACTTCGTCCACATTAGCCGATATTTCTTTTTCAGACACCCTCAGATGAAAGTAGCTGTGCATGCCCTTGATGTTTGAATGATATTCTCTTCTTCCATAAACATGTAAGCCTCCTATGGCACACGCTTTCCCGAGAATATTCGCTGCGGTATCTACGCCGCTTCCTTGAGGGCCCCCTGCCATCCAGTTAAATCCTGCATCCATATGAAAATCAACTCCAGAAGAGCTTTCGAAATATTCATCCACCAGTTGCTTTGTCGAGGCCGATACAGCATTCGCAGCCACATGATTCACCGCAGTAAGGGCACACGCATGCGCACTGGTTTATCGGTCGCCCACAGAATTGACAAATTAGTTCGAGTTCCTCAACAAACATTTCAATCATTGATTTTCAACGGACTGAAAAGGAATTAAAGTTTGCGTTATCAAATGAACTTAACAATCCTCATCCGTTTAAATCAAAATTTCAAAATTTTTTAAAGAATTTGTTACGAGGTATTATTTTGTGAATTCAAATGGAAACGCCTCTTAGCCATATATGGCAATTCTTAAATTTTTCGAATATTTTTACTATTTGTCTCGGGCTATCATTTCCGAGATTTCCAAAGGATCCTGAAGAGATCCCTAAGAAAGAAATGGTGGGGGACCATGGAAGAATTGCTTGGCATTGTGCTGTTTATGACTGGGCTAGCCATTGGTGCATTGGCTTCGATTCTTTTCTATCGGAAGAAAATATCACTAGCTGAAGAAAAAGGAAGATCAGAAGCACGATTGTTAGTTGCCGAGGAAATTGCCAAATTGAGTGAACGCTTGAATCAAAAAGAGCAACAAATTATCGAATTGAAAAATCTTGAAGATCAGAGAAACGAGCTTCTCCAGGAAAATAGTAAATTAAGGGAACAGATTGAATCAGAAAGGAAAATCGCGAATGAAAAACTTGCTCTACTAGAAGATGCAAAACAAAAATTGTCTGATACTTTCAAAGCACTTTCCTCACGAGCTCTCGAAGAAAACAGCCAGTTCTTTCTAAATACTGCCAAGGAAGTACTGGAAAAGTATCATGAAATTGCGAAGTGTGATCTCGAGTCAAAAAAACAAGCAATCGATGTGCTCGTAAAACCTATCGAAGAAGCATTGAAGAAAGTTGATGAGAAGCTCCAGCAAATTGAAACAAATAGAGCTCAACAATACGGTATGCTAAACAACGGAATACAGAAGCTCGCAGAAGCCCAATTGCGCTTGCAATCCGAAACGTCAAAACTCGTGAACGCCCTTAAGATCCCCAGTGTAAGAGGCAGATGGGGCGAAATGCAACTGCGGCGAGTTGTTGAGCTAGCTGGCATGGTCGAACATTGTGATTTTGACGAGCAGGCATCGGTAGTGACGAACGAAGATGGAATGATGCGACCAGATATGGTGATCTATCTTCCAAATAATCACATTATTGTAGTCGACTCAAAGGCTCCGCTGAACGCTTACTTAGAGGCCATCGAAGCCCCAGATGAAGATAAGCGAAGGGAATGTCTTGAAAAGCACTGCAAAGAAGTAAGATCACGAATCGCCTCTCTCTCTAATAGAGCTTATTGGAAGCAGTTTGAGAAGAGTCCCGAGTTTGTTATCCTCTTCCTTCCAGGCGAAATGTTCCTGAGTGCTGCCCTGATGTTCGATCCAGATCTAATCGAATACTCTATTTCGCAAAAAGTGATTATAGCGACGCCGACCATACTGATCGCCGTGCTGTTGGCCGTCGCACAAGGGTGGCAGGAACATCGCATGGAAGAGCATGCAATCGAGGTCGGAAGATTGGGAAAGGAGCTTTACGAGAGAATCGGAAATTTTGTTGAAAACTTCGCTGAAATCGGAAAAGGATTGGATAAGATGATCAAGAGCTACAATCAAGCAGTCGGATCGTTGGAGAGCAGGGTGCTCGTCACAACCAGACGATTGAAAGAGCTCGAAGTCGCTATACAAGAGGATATCGTTTTACCAGATCGGATCGAAAGAGAAGTCAGAAAGATTTCATTCGAAGACGGAGAGGACGCTTAACGAATCTGCCTGAATGAACTTTCGGATTGGCGGTGTTCCCGTATGGTCGACATCTGATCGATGTGATGTGAGGAGCGACGATAACAATAATGTAATATGGGAATGCAAGAAACGTTTTTTGCATATACTCTCTCTTTCAATTTTCATCAACTGGCATTAGTTGGTTCAATTGCGCTCTTCGATGTTCAGTCTTTTGACAGGGAAGGCGATGTGAGCTCTTTTGATTATGAATGAATTGTCGATATTTTCAGCCATTTTCTCAGCCATTTCAAAGGGTAAGGCCATGCACATCATCTCTGGAGGGAACCATGCATTGCCGGTTGGATCAACAGGACCTACGAAGGCTGCATTTTTCGGAGCTCTTTCCGCCAAACCAGCTGCATAAGTTATCATGGTAGCACATGAAGGGCCACCAGGCATGATTGCAGAGTAGAAAATATCTTCAAAAGAATATTGGATAAGTCCTCCGAGATTCCTTATCGATTCAGCATTGCCTATTAGAACGAAAGATAGGACATCCTGATCCTTCTGCAGCTGATCCCAACCAGCGATGTTAAGGTACTTAAATGGAAGAACTATCCTTCCTGGTGCTCTAAAGAAACGTTCAGCTGCTTCGGGTGAGGGCTTGAGGTATTCAGCTTCCCCACGTCTGAATTCGGGCGTACCTGTAGAAATAAAAAACTTGATCATCGGTGAGAAGTCACTCACACCACACCAAGCCTGAGCGCCGGGACACATGCCGTCTTTTGCCTCAGGTCCGAAGAATAGCGGAGAAGTCTCCTTTTCTATTGAAAGTTTGTAAACCGCTCTTGCCAAGCACCTATCTATCCTCGATGACTGAACAGATCCTTCCATTCGCTCGTCACTTCCAAATACACATACCGCGCGTCCTGGTAGCCTTGCCGCCTCCGTCAACCTTCTTCCAATCGCTTTCGCATCCATATATCTAACCTACCTCCCATCAAATGTATGTATGTCTTACTTTAGTTATTAAGTCAATCATTACAATGATCAATTTGGATCTTGACAAGATTATATAAAGTAAAAAGAATCGTATTCGAGAGATCAATACTTGAACTCCTGCTTAATCGAACGCATTCAGCCATGATTTTTCTTGGCTAGAGTTTTTGTTTTCGAAATGAGAACAATAATCATAAAAACTAACAAAATGATGGCAATCGCCCACATCGTCGTCACAACGATTTGATTTGCGCTTTGCTTCACCGCAATGCCCACAAATGCCCATATTGCCACGAGTGCGAAAGCTATGTCCTTCCTCCGAATCAAGACCATAGATACTATCAGCAGCGCAATTATCCCGATCAGTATGGCCCAAACATCAAATGCTATTCCGAATCCATCCCAATCTATAGACACTAATGTTGCCGAAAAGTTTGCAATGGTGGCAATGGTAATCCATCCAAGATAAACGCTGAATGGAAGATGAAATGCAATCCTTTCTTTTAACGAGACCACTAATTTTCCTATATCGAGTCGAAGGTAAATCCATATCAAAGTTGTAAGTAACAAGAACATTACAACAACTGAATAAACAAGATATTCAAATTGCCACAAGAATAGCCAGACGACGTTAAGCATACTGCTTGCAAAGAAAAGAAGACCGATTCTCTCCCTAAATTCCGAGAATCGAGGGTTTGGTAACGACTGAAAGAGTACGAAGATTCCGAGCAATATGTAAATTATTCCCCATATGGAGAAGACGTAACCCGCTGGCGTGATTAATGTTGGATTTGCATCAGAAATCTCGGCAGTGCTTTTGCCTCCGATCATTGTGGTGCTTCCTGCTATGGCGTTCACAACAATCATAATGACGAATGCCATCAGGTTTAACCATTTCAAATACTCATTTTTGAATGCACTCATTCATACCAATAGATCAATTGGTTTCATCAAATATATAAACAGTTGTCGAAAGCACTCAAAAAAACAAAGGAAATTTCCCGAAGCTTGTTTAACTTTCCTCATCTTCGTTCTTCATCTACAAGAAAAACTGGGTTTGGTTCTAAACGCTTAGAATCAAGACTTTTTAGTTCTTCAAACTTTTTTCTATCCCGCATCCTGACCTTTTGTTTCAATAATATGAATTCCTCCTCTAGTTCTTCTCTCCTTATTGAAATAGTCTTCTCGATGCTGATATGCTCAATTTTAGAAGCGTCAAAGGCATAACCTCTCCTGCGCGCTTCCAAATAGATTTGAAACAGATACGCATTAATCAGGTCAATGGGCTTTTCATACCGCCTGAATATTGTGAGCTGTGGGTGATTGGCATAACCCTTGGTTTTGCCTTCTAATACCTTCCTTGCCAAGAGACCCTCTCTCCAAACGGCGACTAGACCCTTGCAATCTAGATATTTTGGATGGAGCAACCAGAGCCTCATTATAACCTCGATGGATTTGAAGGCAAATTTCCATCTTAAATCTGTCTGCGATGAGTATTTGTACGACAAGAAAATAAGCTCCCATTCCCCAGTCTAAACGACCTCTGCCGATCCTTCATGAATCGCCAGTTCTTTAAACGAATGAAGGAAATTTTGCCATGCGATTCAAGAATGGGAATTCATTTTGCGACCTGTTACTCATTTTGGGCCCAGAGAAAGAAGTCAAAAGTCATTGTATGATCCTTCATTCGTTTGCTAGTCGCATTGCAGAGAAGATTGTGATAGACACACGACACACGCGGATTTTTTTGACTTCCAGCTACCACTTTCCGCCTGCGCCCCCACCACCAGAGCGGCCTCCACCCAAACGGCCTCCGCCGCCCCAACCACCTGAGCGACCTCCACCTGAATGACCTCCACCACCTCTCCCAGAACCTCGGCCAAGAACTGGGATAAAAACGCCGAAAAGAATGAAAACGATTATGACCCATATAGGTATTCCGAAGATTTCCCAGTCCCAAAACGATGTCGAAGGCGAATCCGATGCATCGTCGCTTTCATAGTAGTAATATCCTCTCACCTGGAGGTTATTAGGCTCGCTGCTCGGCGGAATGAGTTGACCGAGTGCGACTACTGTATCGTAAAGACCTTCTCCGTAGTTTCCCTCCTGAAAGGCCGGTACAAGATAATCCTGAGCGATGAGGTAGGATTGTATATCAGTTATGTAGCCTTCTAAACCGTATCCGACCTCGATGCGCCATTCATGCTCCTCCATTGCAACTAAAACCAGAACGCCGTTATCTTTACCTGCTTTGCCAATGCCTGTCTGAGTACCACCGTAGACCTCAAGCGGTTCCTCGTTGAATATATAAATTCCCAGGTGAACTATGTCGTTGATTTCCGCGCCCGAGCTGTCTTTTATGCCGTGCCCGTAAAGCGAAGGGAAAACGCAGACCACGATCTCTGCTGAAGTTTCGGCGTCAATATCGAGTGCGTAACTCTCAATGCTTTCGACCCACTCAGATTCAATGATGTAGGAATTGGACGGCCGGAGTGCACACGAGCCAAATGGCGATATTAGTGCTATAAGAAAAATCGCAACGAAGGATATGGCACTAGCTCGTCCAAACAAAAATCTCACCAGTCTAAAGGTTTACTGGGGGTACTTCAGTCGAGGCGATTTCCGCCTCGAAATAAGGTCTGACGGTAAAACCCCAACCTGCAGACCACAGATTTGCTGGGAATGATTGGATAGCAGTATTGTAGTCGCGTACTGCTTCATTGAAGCGCATGCGCTCTGTTGATATGCGGTTCTCTGTGCCTTCGAGGGATATCATCAATGAGATGACTACATCTGACGCCCAAAGTTCAGGATACGCCTCGATGGTAACAATCAAATTTCGTATCCCCGTTTCTATCTGAGCAGTTGCATTATTGACCTCGTCGATATCGTCGGTAGCTAAGGCATTCATCCATTGGCTACGCAATGCGGTGATATTTTCCAGGATAGATCCTTCGTATTCAATATAAGCACTGGCCGCACTCACAAGGTTAGGTATCAAATCGTATCTACGCTGAAGCTCTTGTTCCACTTGGGCCCACTTTTCGTCAACAGCAGCGTTCAAGGCCACAAGTCTGTTATAAGTTGAAAAATAAATTGCCGCAAAGCTCCCAAGTGTTATAATGGTAATTATGGCGATTACTATAATAGCGGTTCTTATTTTCATCAAAGTCCCTTTTTGGTTGTAACGAAGCTACGTTATTTAAAAATTGTCCAGACCAACGATTGCGAACTAGGTTGAAAAACTCGCGATCCCAGGCTCCTAAAGCAGGCATGTGGACTTCTGAAATAAACGAACGCTATTATGAAGACGCGTATCGGGCATTTCGCATAAAATCAAATCTATGCATTTACAATTCAAATTTTGAATATGCCCAGATGCAAACGATTTCACAATTCTTAAGTCCGTTCCTATTTTCACAATACTTCATAAATTCCAAAATTTCGGATCCGTATCGCAGGCAGAAACTTGTCCGTTTTTTCAACATCCCCAGCAACCGCTGCGTAGAATGCTTTTCGAGCTCTAATACAACCAACATTTTGTCATTGCTGACCTCTAAGGCATCTACTATCTCATAGGGTTTATTTTTCGGATCGGTCACCTTCTTGATGAGTATCTTCGCCTTCAGATTTCGTATTTTCCTGGCTGCTTACGCCGTGTTTTGCTCGCTCGATCATTATGCAAACGCCATACACCACACTGATACCATTTTCTTTGCAAAATTCAATTGCCTTATCAGATTCTGAGCCTGGCTGCATCCACACCCTCGTAATTCCGAGCTTCTTACAAGTCTCCACTATATGATCTGTTATTTTCGGAGGGACCACAGTATTGACGACATCAGGTTTCACGGGCAATGTTTCCAAGCTTGGGTAACACTTATCGCCTAGAATTTTATCCGCGTGAGGATTTACAGCAAATACTTTATAACCAGCATTCTTAAGATCCTTATATACTTGATAACCATACTTCTGAGGATCACGGCTGGCCCCAATCACAGCAAATGTATTTCCCCTGTCCAAAAGAACTTTGATCAGTTCTTCATTCATCAGCATTACTCCACCGCTATTTTCAATGATGCTTTTATGAGAAAACATTTTATGAAGGTTATGGTGGCTAATTGAAAAATCATTGCATAGAGAAATGGAACCACAATAGTCTGAGTATTTCTCAGGGCATGCAAATTGAGAAGAATGGAATAGTTGGAAAGAGTGAACAACAGAATTATCCTTTTCTTGACTAGCGAGGTCAAGCATCACCACGAAACCGTTATGGCTCTTTGCGGGCACGTTTGTACGCATTTGCCGCATCTTGTGCACAGATCTAGCCAGACTGCAGTGATTTGCCAATGCTGAGGGTCGTAGGGATTATCTTCTTTGAAACCAATGACAGGGTGCCTGATGAAAACGGCTGGATCACATACGAGTAGACATTTACTGCATGAACGTGGATCTATCCCGCCGCTTGCATTTCCACATTTTGAATAATCGATTTCTATTCTTGTCTTACCCATGAAACCCCTCCATATCTCAATACATGCCCTTAGCGGCGGGAACCTCATCCCGCGGAAGAAGTTTTATTGCGTTGTAGCGACATACATCCCTACATAAACCGCACCCAAAGCATTTTGTCGGTTCGATAATGACTCTATCGAGTGTAGGGCTGAATCTTATGGCTCCAAACTGGCAGCGAGTCACACAGTTTTTGCACGCCTGGCAGAGATCCGGATCGACTTCCGCAACATATTCAGCCTTATAGACTGTGTGAAGACCGTAGTCCATTCTCAGCCGGAGACCTCCACACTGAGGGACTTCGCAAGAGCATATGGCATTTATGTAGGGTACGGGTTGGAACCAGACTGTTGCCACTCGCCCTTTCTTATTCTGCTCTTCGAGGGCCTTAACTGCCTCTTCACGTGTAATTCGCACCTTCATGTTTTCTGGGATGAATCTGGGTAGCTTCTCAATAACGCTCGACAAAAGGCCGAAATTTATGCAACATGCGTCCTTTATGCCCTTTTGCATCATACGGCACATGCAGTAATTCTTTATGATCGGTTCAGCCGCCAAATTCATAATTATAAGCTTAGCCTCTTCAATTGGAATCGCCTGTCCGAAATGACCATCAGCCCTTATAGGGTTGCGTTTCGGACTTTCGGAATGAATCATCCTCTCAACACTCCAACGGATCGACCTTCCAATGATCGGCATCCTGAGCTTATAACCAAGCCCAATTGATGAGATGCCAATGATCTTTCGAATATACACCTGCTCGAAATTTCTCCACTGCTCCTCCAAGTAGGCTTGAAGATTCATAGACTCCGCAAGCTCGTTGGAATAATTCCGAGCATTCAAATACCATTTGCCCCCTGCACCATGCTTCATACACCACTCACACATTGCTGTATGCACCCCCATGCTCTTGAGGCCAAATGTATGATCGCTTTTTATATTTAACATCTAGGAGGAAAAAATTGATAAGCAGATTCGCGCACGTTATCCGAATTTTATTGGAAACTGAGAGATAAATTGAGATATTCGCAATTTTTCTGATGATATACAACATATACGCTGTTTGGTCTTCGCAAACACCATAGAAACTTGTCAAGATTTTAATTTCTTTGACTACATGAGAACATGACTGCTTTAAAGTCAGCGAAAATGTTTTCTTCTTGATGATTGGGTCACGAGGTTCTTTTGCCATCTTAATGAAACTGAATAATCTGGCTACGCATTTTTTGAGTATTCACTTGCGCCATTATTGATCAACCAAGATCATCTTACAAACATGTAAGAATATCATGGAACAAGATTCCTGTTTGCAAGACGCACAAAATGTAGGTGGATTCAGGTTTGTATATTCACAAAAAGAATGCTCATCGTGCCCAAAGAACTTTTTTCCAGGAATCTTAGATATGCAATTTATTTCTCACTTTAAAGGCACTAGCTAGAAATTTCAGAACACAGACCTCGGGCCCATAGTACTTCTCTACCCCCCACCGACAAGGAGATGGCAATCATTCTACTCTACTCTTACTTTCAGAAAGCCAATCGTATATTTATTGCGCACCCTCTTTCGCAGGTAATTCTCTCCCCTTTTGCTGTCTTGATATTGAACGATGATGTTATGAATAACATAATATTAAAACCAAAAACATTCTTATCTAACTCTTCATAATGGGAGGATTTAACATCGAGATTCAATGAATCTAGGAAATTTTACATTGTAGCCATATCAGTCAAGTCCCCCGTTAATCGTTTCAAAGGAGAAAGGCGAGTTGATAGGAAATGATAACACACTAAGTCGAGCACTTTTTGAGAAAGCCAGCGTTGTTAGTGGACCGAGTGGGATTTGAACCCACGGCCTCCGCCTTGCGAAGGCGGCGATCTATAGCGGTGCACCAATGCACTTCCACTGATCTATCGGCCCAGCAACCCATAATAAAATCCCGAATTTAATGCTTTCCTCTATCAATAATTGAAAAATCTCTATGCCCAACATTGCGATAAATAAGTAATGAATTCCTCTATACCAGTTTGCTGAGGAATTGTTCCGCCGTCTTAACTACACGGTCCACGATCTCGGGCGCTTTCCCCAAATAATTCTCAGGCGCCATCACCCGATCTAGCTCCTTTTCATCAATAAGAGATCGTATCTCCTTCCGAGAAAGCAAAGCCTTTTTCAGATGAACACCTTTTTCTTCAGCTTCAAGGCTGCATTCCCTCACGAGTGCGTGTGCCTCCTGCCGCCCCATACCGCGACGCACCAGCTCGATCATGACTGCTTCGGCCATGATGAGTCCCTTCGATTTCTCCAAGTTTTCTTTCATTTTATCCGATCTGACTATCAGATGCGCAAAGACATCTGTGGTCTTCGCCAGTATATCATCGGTGAGCACAAGCACGTGCGGAAGGATGAACCGCTCCGCGCTCGAATTTGTCAAGTCTCGCTCGTGCCATAGGATCATGTTTTCAAACGATGGAACAACAAATGATCTCACGATCCTTGCGAGGCCGCAGATATTCTCCGACACCACTGGATTTTTCTTCTGCGCCATCGTCGAGCTGCCTATTTGCTTTTCAACATCGAACGCCTCAGCTACTTCCTGTATCTCCGAACGCTGGAGATTCCTCACTTCGGTCGCATACCTCTCGCAGGAAGTGCATATCTGAGCCATGAGACAGATGAGTTCAGCATACCGATCCCTGCACACAATTTGAGTCGCCGCTTCCTCAAACTCGAGCCCAAGATCGCGCATGACATCTTCCTGGATTTCAAAGAATTTAGAGCCCAGGGCTGCTCCAGTTCCTACAGCGCCAGACATCTTGCCAACGCATACCCGCTTCTTAATGTCAGTAAGCCGCTCGTAGTGTCTCATCATTTCCATCAAGTAGCCGGCGACTTTGAATCCGAAGGTCGTCGGTACGGCGAACTGACCGTGCGTCCTCCCGACCATGACTGTCGTCCTGTGTTTTTTTGCGAGTTTGGCAAAAATCTCGATCAACTCTACGAGATCCTTTTCGATGATTCCAAGCGCTTCCTTCATTTGCAGTGCGGTCGCCGTATCGATAATGTCATTAGATGTTGCACCGAGGTGGACATACTTTCCCGCGTCACCGCAGGCTTCTGCGAGCGCCCTGACCATCGCCATAATATCGTGCTTCGTCTCCAACTCAATTGCTTTTACCCTGTCTAATTTGACGCAATCTAATGTAGCGCAGCTAACGATGATTTTAGCCATATCTTCTGGAATATTGCCGACACGAGCATGGGCTTTGGCCAAAGAGGCTTCGACCAAAAGCTGCATTCTCAGCCTGTTCTCCTCACTGAAAATCGACTTCATGGCCTTCCGCCCATAGCGGTAGTCAAGGGGGCACAGCAACATTGAATCATTCCTCGAATCTTCAGATATTTAAGGGAATATCCCCGCATGATCTTCGCGACTCATCACTTTTTTCTTCAGGGGGATAAATCCGGGAAATCGGGTTGTACAAACCATGGCGTTTGTTGATAAGAGATAATGATTTGTTGTTATTAATCTTTCATTGAGGCAACCAATTGAAATGACCAACGGCATTTCGGAATAGTTATCATGTTTACTATATGCAATTTTCAGAAATCCGATTAAGCGCGATCGAAAAATGCTTAAAAGAAGTCCCATCAATATCTCTACCAGGCGTTTGGATTGATTGTAGACACAAAATCAAGAGGGATTCCAAGGGAAATCCTTGATTTCCTAAGAGCAGAGGGAGGTCATTCCCTCATCATTAAAGGAGAGGCGGGAACAGGAAAGACTACGATGGCACTTCAAATTGTCGAGGAACTTATGGAAGAGCAGGCCAATTATTATCTGTCATCGAGGGTCTCTGATGATGCCCTTTACCGCCAATTTCCTTGGCTGAGAGAAAGGACGAGAAGGGACAGCATTCTTAGGGCGAGCAGGACATTCCTGAAGAAAACGCATGTCCCGGTCGCAGAAAAGGAAGAATGTAGGAAAGATGCGACGCTGAGAGCCGCGATGGAACTTCTTAAAGTTCTTTCGCGCTCCGAATCAGTTCCGACGGTTGTGCGATCAGAACTTCAAAAACTCGAAGGTCAAATCGAATCTGGGGAGATCGCGGAAGAAGGTGAGACGGGCAGCGCTGAGTTCGTGGACGGGTCGATCATACTTGACCTTGGTACGTTGCTTCCTGAGCTTGAACTCGCTTACGATCTTGCAGAATCCAATCTTCCAAGGAGAACACTCGTGATCATCGATAGCATTGACGGCCTCTCAGAAAAGTATGGAATCCAGTCGAACAGGATCGTTAACACGCTTCAGAAGGACCTTGTAGATCACTCAGGAACCAATGTCATTTACGTCCTCGAAAGCGCTGGGAAAACCCAGATCGACTATCTGGGCGATGGCGTTGTCATACTTAAGAGTGAGGAAAGAAAGGGAAGAAGGCTAAGGTATCTAGTTATTGAAAAGTTGAGGGGCTCGAGCATAGTGAGATGGCGCTACCTCTTTACGCTCGCAGACGGGCGCTTGAAGGCATTCGGAGAGACCGAGATCATCAGACCGGAAAGCATCAGGAAGCATCTACCAGTTGAGGATCCCAATGAGAAGAGAGTATCAGCAGGAAGTAGCGATATAGACAGAGTCATTGGGGGTCTGCCTCGAGGCGGGCTCGTACTGATGGAAATTGGCCCAGATGTGCCACCGGATTTCATTAGGGTTGTTGACCTGCTTCTCGTATTCGATTTTCTTTTAAAGAAGAGAGGCGTCGTGTGGTACCCCCTGCAATCAGTTGATTGCACAGCACTTGAACGGCAAATGCGATGGGGTGTTCCTTCGGATGCTATTTCGGGATGCTTGAGGATCCTCACACTGGCGGGGGATGAGAGATGTTCCTTCGTGAGTACAATCGAGGGGAATGACGCGGCCAACGATTTCAGGTGGGACTCCATTACTTACGGTCTTTCAGCCGCACTCAATCCCTTTGTCGCTTTGCTCGGTTGTGATGCGTTGGAGGCGCAGTATGGGAACGATGTGATGCGCCAGATGCACTCATTTATCGAGAGAATGAGGCGCCACAACAACATTGTGATTGCAGAGGCTACCGATAAGTCGGCATCACTTTCTGCCTTGGCGCATCAATCCCAGGTGCACGTCCAATTCGAGAACATTGATGGCACAATCGTATTCTCTGGCATCAAGCCGCACACACCTTATTTTGCGATCGAATTCGAAGAATCCGAGAGAGTTCCGATTCTTAGACTTCTGCCGATCATTTGATTGCAATTTAGCCGTCTACATGCACATTCTGGTCGATCGCATTTAACATTTTTTGGACTCGATGAATTTTGCGTGTGCATATCGAAAATTCTGGAAGAAGCTGGAATTTGAATTTTGTAGTTTTCCTAGAATAAGTAACAACGCATTCCATAAGGACTGTTGACTACTTTTTGAATCTGGATACACTGATATGAATATCTCACTTCTCCATAAAGTTGAAGTGAGAATGCGATTTTATGAGTTTCGATTACTGAAGTAAGCTGAGATTACCGTAATCTAAAGATGCTGAATAAAAAATGTTTTATCTTCACGGTCATATTTGTTTCAGGATACTCGATCAAAATGCGTGCGGAGGGGAGCAACATAGACCTTCTGAAAACCTCGCAGCTACTGACAGATGAATATGCGATAAAAATTCTCGTAGCAACAGCGAGGATTTCGAGGTCAGCGCAGGAAATTTCAGAAAAATTTGGGATTCCCATCGCCGCCTGTTACCGCAGAATTAGAGACCTGCAAAACGTTGGACTTCTTGAGTGCACGGAGAGAAAGCTCACGCAGTCCGGGAAGAGAGTAGGTTTTTACAAGTCGACCCTCAAGAATGCCTATCTCTTTTATGAGAATGGCAAATTCCGCGTGAAATTCCAAGTGAGATCAGAAGGCGGAAACAGGTATGGTGATGAATGGCACGACATCGAATTCAGATCGCTCGATGATGGTGATTGCGAGGACCTTGAAAAATGAGATCTAGCGATGATCTATCGGTTGTCACACTTATCCCTTTTTTCTTGTGCCGTATATGAAATTGATTTAATAACTGGTACCCATATGCTAGTTAATGAGAAATAAAGAACCTTCCAATCATTGGAAGAGTGTTTTGTCCTAGGAGGAAGGAGATACTGCCGTATCCTTTAGCAATGCATTAGAATGAACAGTATCCATATTCTGATAGGCTATGTAACTATTTTGTTCTTATAAAAGTGCAAAAGCAACGGAGAGCAGTTTCCTCGGAGAGTTTTCCAGATTCCGCATGTGGCGAAAGGATTATAAGGAAAAGTCATTATCTCGATGCCGTCTTACCCGTACATTTGGTTGGTTGAGTGTGGCTTTATGACAGAACTCCTGGAGGAGCTCGAGAACAAACGGCAAATTGCGAATACTGAGGCAGAAAGGCATCGGCGGCTTCGTGACGAGCTTAATGAAAAGACGAAGGAGTGGGTAGAAAAAAGAGATCAGTTGAACTCAAAAGTAAAAGAGCTCGTCGAGGAGGCTTCGAAGTACAGGGAAATGCGCGATTCTCTGAACGCGCAGGTAAAAGAAGCAAAGGAGAACAGGGATATCTGGAATAAAAAAGTAAGCGAGCTCAATGAAAAGGTTACAAAACTCAAGAAAGAAAATTTGCCGAAAAATGGGCCACCTATTTCTAGGCTCAAGAGGGAGCTAAAAAACCTTGAATTTAAACAGATGACTTCCGTTCTCACGCCTGAAAAGGAGAGAGAGCTCATCGAAATGATCTCCCAAGTCCAGGCGCAAATCAGAGAAAGAGAAAAGGCGCTTGAGCAAAATTTGGAGATTAAGAACGCCGTCAAGGAATTGAAGGAAGCAAGGGAAAAGGCAGAAATGTATCACAAAATGGTTGCAGAATTGGCGGAGAAGGCTCAAGAGGCCCACGATAAGATGATAGAACTCTATGAGCAGGCGGACAAGCTGCGCAAAGAGGCGGACGAGGCGCAAGAGAAATTCATCGAAACCAAGCTAAAGGCGGACGAAGAACACAGAAAGCACATCGAATGCATTAAGCAGGTTCACGATTACGATAAGATCATCACGGGATTGAAGCAGAAAGCGAGAAAAGCACGCAAGAAGAAAGAGGAGTCTTCTGCGATGAAGATGGCCGAAGAAATTTTCGAGCGCTTCAAGAGGGGAGAAAAATTGAGCACGGAGGACATCATGGCCCTTCAGAAATCAGGATACCTCTAAAGATCTGGTTCTATCTAGATATTCGTGTCAGAGTCATACTGTTTGATCGCTTTTCAGATCGACTATAAGGTGTGTGATACAGTGTTAATCATCAAAAATCTTAAATAGTATTACTCTCATAAAAGAGAACGGGAATACTGGGCTAGTTGTTAGAGTGCATCCCATCCCTTCTGACAAGGCTAGCCCTTCCCATCCCTTTTTTGCTTTCACCGTTGAGCACTGCTATGAAGAAAGTTCTCAAATTACCCTCCAACAAGAATTAATAGAATTACGGTATTCGATAGAGCAGGTGCATCCCGATGGTTCTGGAGGGACTTGGACGATCACTGAGAGACGCGCTTAAAAAAATTGCCAATTCGAGCAACGTTGACAGCGCGCTTGTGAAAGATGTGAACAAAGACATTCAGCGAGCGCTGTTGCAAGCTGATGTGAACGTCAAGCTCGTGCTTGAAATCACGAAAGAAGTGGAGCGGCGGGCGCTCACAGAAAAGCCGGCCCCCGGCATGAGCTCTAGAGAGCACGTCATCAAGATCATCTATGAAGAGCTTGTAAAGCTGCTTGGCGAGTCGAAAACGCTGCCGCTCGCCGATCAGGTTATTATGATGGTAGGCCTCTACGGCCAAGGAAAGACGACCACCGCGGGGAAGATTGCAAGGTATTTTCACAAGAAAGGGTTAAGAGTAGGTCTTATCGCTGCTGATGTCCACAGACCAGCCGCATACGACCAGTTGAAGCAGATTGGCGAGAAAATCGGCGTCCCCGTTTATGGAAATCCCGAAGAGAAGAATGCCGTGAAGATTGTAAAGGAAGGAATGAGGCAGTTTGCAGGAACGAACGTCATCATCATCGATACCTCAGGAAGGCACTCACTCGAAGACGACCTCATCAGAGAAATAAAGGAGGTTGCTGCGGTTGCAGAACCAAAGGAGAAAATTCTTGTGCTCGATGCCGCTACAGGCCAGCAAGCAGGTCCTCAGGCGAAAGCGTTTCACGATGCTGTCGGCATCACGAGCGTCATATTAACGAAGCTCGATGGCACAGCTAAAGGTGGCGGCGCACTCAGCGCGGTGTCGCAGACAAAAGCACCGATAGTTTTCATAGGAACTGGGGAGCATCTCGAAGATCTCGAGCCCTTCGATCCTGCGCGCTTTGTATCAAGGCTGCTTGGCATGGGCGATATCAAAGCGCTCATCGAAACGGCAAAGGAAACGATGACAGAAGAGCAGGCGCTCGAGACCACAAAGAAGATCATGAGCGGTCGCTTCACACTTAAAGAGATGTACGAACAGATCAAGATGGTGAACAGCATGGGTCCGCTGAAAAAGCTCGTTTCCATGCTTCCAGGTATGCCTGGTCTGTCTGATAAAGTGAACATTGAGGAATCGCAGCACAGGTTGTGGAAATACAGAGTCATCATGGACTCGATGACAGAGGAGGAGCTCGAAGATCCAAAGATCATCAAATCCTCAAGGATCATGAGGATTGCAAGAGGATCGGGCGCTGATCCAAAAGATGTGAGGGAGCTGCTGAAACAGTATAACATGTCAAAGAAAGCGGTAAAGGGATTTCTCGGTAATAGAAAGCTGAGAAAGCAGCTTCTGAAACAGCTGCAATCGAGCGATCTTGAGGTGCAGGAATGAGAAGATTCGTTGTCATCGGCCACAGGGCCACGACCTCAGGCAATTTTAAGCTCGACGATCTCACGGGAGGCACGGGGCGTCTAGATGTGCTTCTGCGCTGCATTAATTCAGCATTTTTCTTATCCCACAACCTTAGAAAGGACGTGGAGGTCTATCTCATTCTCCTCGGACCTCCTAGCCCGCCGAAGACTTTGAGATTTGTTGGATCTGAGCTTAAGTACCTCAATCCAGACGAAAGGAGTACTGGAGCCCTCGTAAGGAACGCCTTGCTGCAGAAGATAACGATGGAAGAGCGCTGCTCTCCAGGGATTTATGCGTCAAACCGATCTTACATTGATGTTCTTACGCTTATTTCAAAGGACAGCGAGATAGTATACCTCAAAGAGGACGGCGACGATATTAGAGCTTGCAGTTTGCCAGAAAATGTGAGCTTCGTATTGAGTGATGATCAGGATCTGACTGCGGAGGAAGAGGAGCTGCTCATGAATTATTCGCCGAGAAAAGTAAGCGTAGGCCCTGTCAGCTACCACGCAGATCACTGCATAACCATCGTCAATAACGAGCTCGACAGGCGCTTACTTTCTTAGAATGAAACCTGGTAAGGTTTAAATGTGGAATTGGATAGTTAGGGATCAATGGTCGTCGAAAAAATTCCACAGCACAAGCACTGCCATCAGTGCGGTAAGGCGTTTATTGGCAAGGGTGATTACTGTTCGACCGAATGCACGAAAGAAGGGGAAGAGCTTCTCAAGAAGAAGAAAAGGCAGCTTCTCGTCTTATATGTTGTTACCTTTATTATTCTAATTGTCGCTCTCCTTGTAATGGCGATGCCATAATGAAAGTTGCTGTCGGCGGCACATTTAACGTCTTGCATAGGGGACACAAAGCCCTCTTGGACAAGGCCTTTGCCCTCGGCGATGAGGTTGTCGTAGGAATTACTTCTGACACCTTTGCATCCGTTGGCAGGAAGAAGCTGATCGCTCTTGAGGATCGTATCAAACAGCTCCAAGAATACCTTTCGACGAAGAATAAGAAATGGCGAGTGGAAATCCTTGAAGATCCCTACGGCTCAGCGGTCAATGACCCTGACCTCGAGATTCTTGTCGCGTCGGTAAGGACTGCGGGAACAGGGAGAAAAATCAATGAACTCAGAAGATCAAAAGGCTTCAAATCGCTGGCGATCTGCGCAATTCCGCTGGTCTTGGCAGATGATTGTACACCAATTAGTTCTACGAGAATCCTAAACGGGGAGATCGATGAGGAAGGGAGAATGCTGCGGCCGATTTTTGTTAAAGTTGGATCAGAGAATCCTGTTAAAATAAGAGCGGTCCAAGCCGTTATGAAGACGATTTTCAAGAACGTTGTCGTCGAGGGCACTGAAGTAGAGAGGAGGGTAGGAGAGCAGCCGTGGAATGACGACACGATCAGAGGCGCGATTGAAAGGGCAAATCAAGCAATTGGAGATGCCGATTTCGGCGTCGGAATCGAGGCGGGCGTGTTCGAGATAGGAGAGAGACTTTATGACATACAGTACTGTGCTGTCGTTGATAAAATGGGAAGGGCTACAATTGGACAGGGTTCTGGGTTTGAAGTGCCTGCGTGCGTAGAGGGAAGGTTGCGCTCAGGTGATTCCCTTGGAAAAATTTTCGAGGACATTGCCGGCGTCAAAAACTTAGGTCGGAAGAAAGGCGTAATTCATTATCTCACAAAAGGGCTCATGACCCGCCAGAAGCTCACTGAACAATGTGTACTCATGGCGATGATCCCGCGCATAAGGAAGGAGCTTTATTTCGAGCGCTGACCATTTTTTCTTTTTTTCAAAAAGGCAAAGTAGTCGTCGATGCTACCGCAGTTCTCTGGACCTATACATTCGAACCGCCGGAATTTCCGGCAGTAGAAATCAAACTCGTTGAATTCGCAGGCCTTTTCCTTTCTCATCCTGCATTTTTCGCCAATGCATCTGAAGCCAGCATATAGGCCAGCGCAATCCCCCTTCTCGTCAAGATACTCGCATCTCATCTGATCATCCCAAGCCTCTGCGTGTACCTTGCAAAATGCGCCATGTATGACTCGGCGGTCGAACAATTCTCGATGCCTGCGCAGTAAAATCGCTGATATTTTGCACAATAAAGACCCTGCCAACTTTCGAAACTGCAGTCGCTCCTTCTTGACTTAGAAAGCGAGGAGAATTTTGCAGCGCAGTTCTCTTCGCCGATGCATTCTCTACCAGCTACGAGCGCGTGAGCGCAGAACCCGCCTCGATACCGATACTTGCACAAGCTACCCCCATCCCTTCTGAAATTCTGCATATAAATGCAAGTATCATGATTTAAATATAGCGAAAAATTCTTGCATTGCCAAAGATCAGCGTCCCCCTCTGAGCCATCGAGCAAGCTCTTTAGAAGTACGAGAGGACGGGGGACGAATAGCTTCTGGTCTTATCACTTTCTCAGAGGCGCCTTCATCTTTTGGGTAAATGACCCTTGTCAAGGTAACGAACCAGATAACCTCAATCGCAAGGCAGACTGTGGCAGGTATTGCTGCCATATCGCCTATGAGTACTGCCGCAAGCGCGGCCGCCATTCCCGTATTTTTGTATGTCGAGAAAAGCACGAGTGAGATGCGCCTCTCCCGTTTTACCCCTAAGCGCTGCGCAAAGTACTCAACAGCGCTTCCAACAATGAAAGTTCTTGCCGCTGCTACACCTAATAGAGAGAGAACGAGAAGAGGCTCGTTGAAAAAGGCAGATCTGTTAGAGCCAGTGATCGCGAAAAACATGACAAAGAATGCGAGGTTGATGAAAATCGTTCGGGATCTGCCTGTCATAGGCACCCTGGCTAGAAATCTCGAGGCGGCAAGAGGGAGGAAAATGAGAACTGCAACATACCATAGAAGAGTAAGCTGGTCGATTGGCGTTCCCATGAATGTCAGGGTTATCAGCGGCGTGATCACTATCGATGCGATATAGATGACTGCAGACGCAACCAACGAAAACTGAAGATCTCCTCTTAAGAGGTATGTGAATGGGATAACGGCGATCGCCGACGGAACCGCAGCGACAAGAATCCAACCCATTCTAATACTAGGGTCGGAAAACAGAAATGAAAGAATAATCGTGAAAAATGCTGAGACAACAAAACACATCAGCATGGCAGTCATCACGGATTTTGCCTGCTCCCTCAGTTTGATGCCGCGGAGCTTAAGACCTCCGAGCGAAAGAGACATGACGATGCCCAACGAAAGCATTGCAATGTCGCCGTTGTGCGATGGGAAACCGCCCAATGCTAATCCAAATACGAACGCAATGAGCATCATGAGAGCGTTATTCTCTAGAATATCCTTCAGCGCCATGTTGAGAGCGGCACAAAACAAAACCTAGATTAATATTTTTTGATGATACATGAGAAATCACTTTATTGAGAGACTAAATGCCCGAGAGCTTCAAAGCTCTTCATTCATGTGCTTCAAATCATTGTGCTAATAAGAACTATGGAGAAACATCATGATAACGATTTAAAATGATAAAAAGAAGGACTGCAAGTCGGAAGACTCGCAGTCCATTGACGCAGGGCACCCCCTATCTCCTTCCAGGAGTCACTCGCCAGACCCAATACTCCTTGCCGTTGAAGATTATCTTTTCAGGGTTTGCGCGCGGATCGCCAGCAGCATAATACGGTGGATGCGCCGGCCTTGGTTTTGTCACGCGCAAGTTGTTTTCCTTTTCGTCCTTGAATTTCTTTTTTACCTCAGGGATAATCTCCTCCGGGACTCCGTAGGTGATCTCGACTTCTACCATTCGTCCCTCTCCTCCTTAATACCGGTTTAATTATGTATTAACATACCTTGACATAATACCTTCGGTTTTAATTTCCAGTATTTTATCTATTGTTAATATATAATTATAATATAAGCAATTTGTATAAATCAGTGAAGAAGAAATTCAACATATTCCTCAATTCCCCGCAGTTTTTCTTTTATGTTTTTTTCTTTTCAAGAAACTGAAATTCATTAAAACTATGCGCAGACTCCTCAAACATCCACTGCGAAGACTCAAGGCTCAGATTATTAAGATGAAGAAGCGCCGAGGGGGAGATTCGAACTCCCGTGGTGCAGAGCACCACCGGCTCTCAAGGCCGGCGCTGTGATCCGGGCTTAGCTACCTCGGCACCTTCCCGATGAACCCTTCATCAAATTTTTCCTATTAGAATTTCTGGTTTCAGACTACACAACTCTTTCAATCTTGCCAGCAAGAAGCCTCTCGACATTGAATTCCATCGCCGCGGCGGGATAGCCAAGAGTGAAATTCTCAAGGACCTCCGGATGCACCTCTCCGAAATGCCCTACGACACCCTCGCTGTTCACCACTGCCGCCTGCCTACCATCGATATACATGCCAAAGGACGAGGGCTCCAATTTGAAATCGGCGCTGCAGTCTCTCATGATGCTTTCAACAAGAGACTTCATCTCAGTGAACCCAGCCTTTGCGTGGAGCGAAATAGCAGCAATGTGTTTTCTGCGCTTTGTCCCGATGACCACGTCCCCGATCTCGAAAATCCTTTGGGGAAGGTCTCGATGCTTGCTTTTCTTCAGTAGAGCGAGGAGGCTGGGAAGCAGATGCGTCCTCAGGCAGGAGTGATCCTGACTTATCGGATTCAGAATTTCCACAAAATCAATTGGCTCAATTCTCATTCTGATGAACTGTTCCTCCGGACTCGAAAGCGTGAGCGTCGTCACTTCCAAATACCCATGACCTACCATCATGTCTCTCAGAAGAGCGGCCGCTTTTTCGAGTGGAATTTCCCCGCCTATCGTCTGGCAGCGCGGGAGGATGCGGCCGAACGACTCGTACCCGTAGCCAATCGCTACGTCTTCAATAAGGTCAACCGTATGAAGGATGTCCATTCGGGTGGCAGGAACAAAGACCTCGATGGAGTCGTCTCGAATCTCACAGCCATAACCCATCCTCTCAAGACATCGAACGATGACATTCACGTCTAGATTCAAACCGAGCAGCTTCTCGCATTCCTCCACGCCAAGGCTCATCCTCTTTGGGTTGAGATCGGGCGTAACAATACTCCCTTCCTCGTTTTCAATCACGATCGTTTCGATCTCAGCCCCTCTCTCAGCCATGGCAGTCGCCACGATGTTTAGGGCTCCAGAAATGGCATGGAAATCGGTGCCAGTGACATCGATAAGGATGTTCCTTGTCTTCTCGGTCACGACAGTAAGCTGGCCATTGATGATCGGGGGGAAAGAAAGCACCTCTCCCCGGCGGTCGACGATAATAGGATACTTTTCTTTTCCCTCGAGGATATATCTATACTCAATTCCCTTCTCATGCCTCTCCAAAATTTCCTGCAAGTTCATTGCTTCGTTCTTGCCCAGGGGAACAAACGAGATTTCGTCAGGTCTTACGGCTTTATAAGTGAAAGGTGGCTCCACACGATCGAGGTCGTGGATTCCTATGGAAACTTTTGCCCTCTTTCTGCCGATCGTCAGGTGGAGCTTTTCTTGAAGTCCCATGAGCGATCGGATAAGTTCGTCCGACATGGTCACGTTGCGAACAACTCCACCAACGAAGAAGGGTCTCACATCCTTTGTGCTCTTGTCATGCTTCATCACAATATCAGAAGCGCGGATGGGGTACTGCCTTATCCCTGGCGCAAAGCCAAGAAAGGATCTCAACGCCCGCGCGATGCCCTCGACGCAGTAAAGATCAGGCCTGTTTGGAAAGAATTCCATCATGATTTCGCCTGTCCCCTCGTCGTAACTATGAAAATCGGCTCCCATCATCGGCAATTCATCAAGAATCTTCTGTAGTGGCACTTCATTCCCAATAAGTTGGATGAGGTCATCGTACTTGAAACTAATAACTGGCATAACAGAGAGGCCATAGGGATATCTTTATTTATGCTTTTCTTGAAACGGCCAGAAGGACTATGTCGCAGACATTTGTACCTGTAGCCCCAGTGAAAATCAATCCGCCGTATTTCAAGAAGTACGAATACGAATCGTTATTGGCAAGGAACCGCGACGCTTCCTCTCTGAACATACTCGCATCTGCTATCGCACCAGCCGCATCCGTGTTTCCATCGATACCATCGGTTCCAAGCGAAAGCAAGGTGATGCCGTCTTCTAATTCGA
Source organism: Methanomassiliicoccales archaeon (assembly GCA_038850735.1). Taxonomy (NCBI): domain Archaea; kingdom Methanobacteriati; phylum Thermoplasmatota; class Thermoplasmata; order Methanomassiliicoccales; species Methanomassiliicoccales archaeon. Next base: position 97,320 of record JAWCLO010000003.1, on the reverse strand, counting down.
ACAAGGCGCTGAGCACCAGCTCGCAGTTCCGTCCGCCCCTTCCCCTTCCTTTCACTGTGACCGTCGTTTCTCCCCCGGCGATAATCATCTTCATTTGACTTGAATCGAGGGACTGGCGAATTTGGTTGCCCAGGCGAGCAAGGGCCGTGCCGACATTCCTCGCCTCTCCCCTCATCGATGAAGTCAGAATAAGAGATTCAAAGCCGTGATCCCTCGACTTGGCAAGCGCCGCTTCAAGTGCGATGGTATTGCTTGCCACTATGACATTCTTAACCTTCTCAAAAATCGGATCGCCTGGCTTGGGATTTTCCCTTTCCCCTGCAGCCAACTTTTCCTTCACTGACGCAGGCACCTGTTCGAAGACCCCATATCTTTCGAGTACATGAAGCGCATCGGCAAATGTTGTTGGATCGGGGGCTGTCGGGCCAGATGCAATGCTCTCGAGGGGGTCCCCGATCACATCGGAAATGATTAGGCTGAGCACCGTCGCAGGATACGCGATCCTCGCGAGATTGCCGCCTTTGAGTTGCGAGAGGTGCCGGCGGACGGTATTAAGCTCTTCGATTGAAGCACCGGCAAGCATGAGCAGCTCTGCCGTCTTTTTCTTGTCTTCAAGCGTGACACCTCTAACTGGACACGGCATCATCGCGGACCCGCCGCCCGAAATAACACAAATGACGAGATCCCTCTCGCCGGCGCTCTCGCATATCTCCTTGATCCTCAATGCGCCCTGCAAACCCTCGGTACCCGGGTGAGGATGTGTAGTCTTATTCAAGACGATACTCCCCACTTTTCCGCTTTCTAATGCGTTGACGAATCCCCCAGTGATTCTTTCTCCGAGTAAGTTGTGGAGTGCCATTGCCATTCTAGCAGATGCTTTACCAGCGCCAACAACAAAAATTCTTTTGAAAGACTGGAGGTCATAAAGCTCGCCCGATACACTCATTGTGCTTCCATCCACTTTTACTGCATTTTTTATGCATGTGTATGGATCTACAGCGTTCACAGCTGTCTCCACAATATCAAGCATTTTCGCCCGAATCTCAGAATTCCCGGTTCGCAACAACTCGTCTCTGTTAAGAATTTTCACATCAATCCTTCCAGACAGCGGGGTTCACAAGATTGTGCGGCCTTTTTCCCTTGAGTCCGTCGAGAAGGTTTCTTGCGGCCATGATTGCCATCCTGTTGCGCGATTCATAAGTCGCACTACCAGTATGTGGCGTCAGCACAACGTTTTCCAATTTGAATAGCTCAGGATTTACATGTGGCTCATTTTCAAAGACGTCCAGCCCAGCATACGCAATTTTCCTTTCATTCAGCGCAGCAATGAGCGCCTTTTCATCGACCACTTCTCCCCTGGCAACATTCACAAGGATTGCGCTTTTTTTCATGAGGTTCAGTTCTCTTTCTCCGATAAGGTGGTAAGTCTCCTTCGTAAGGGGGACGTGCAAGGTGACGAAATCTGATTCTCGGAGGAGGTCCTCGAGAGATCTGTACTCCGCTCCTACTTCTTTTTCCCCTTCAACGTTCCTTTTTCGATTGTGATAAAGAATCTTCATGTTGAATCCTTTTGCCCGCCTTGCCACGGCGGTACCGATATCCCCCAATCCAATAATTCCGATCGTCCTGCCATAGACCTCTTGTCCCAACAGGAGCATGGGATCCCAACCAACAAACCTTCCTTCGCGTACAAACTTGTCTGATTCGGGAATTCTTCTCGCGCAGGCCATTATGAGCGCCCATGTAAGATCTGCTGTAGCTTCCGTCAAAACGCCGGGGGTGTTAGTCACAAGAATTCCCCTCCGCGTTGCCTCTTCAACATCGATATTATTGTAGCCAACCGCGTAGTTCGAAATAACCTTGAGCTGCGGTCCAGCGGCCTCCATCACCTCGCGGTCAATTACGTCGCTGAGGAGGCACAGGAGTCCATGCTTTCCTCGAACTCTAGCAAGCAATTCACTTCGAGTGATCGGCGCTTCCCCCTCGAAAATATCTATGAACACCTCACCATGCAAAAGTTGAAGACCAGCTTCAGGAATCCTCCTCGTGATCAAGACCTCGAACTGACTCATCGCATAAACGTATTATCAAGAGATTATTTCAATTGTTTTCAATTCAGCTTTTCATAGCATCGGCTCCGAATTATCTACCCAGCGCCTTGTGCGCACTTGCCAATTCCCCAGCTGCTTCCGCAGCCAATGTCGATAATTCTCCGGCAAGTGCAACCGCAGCGACGATTTCTGCGAATTTCTTCGCTTTATTATCCCCGAGACAGTCCATCATTGCAAGCGCCTCCTGCTGGCACGGGAGCCTTGTACCCCCTCCGACTGTCCCAAGCTCGAGTGATGGGATTCTCAGCGAAATATAAAGAGCACCATCGACTACCTCACACGTCGTCATTCCCATGCTCCCCTCGACCACTTGCGCAGGATCTTGTCCTGTTGCTATGAAAATTGCGGCTAGAATATTGGCAATATGAGCGTTAAAGCCGTAGGCAAGCGCCAATGCGCTTCCTACTTGGTTTTTTCTGAAAGAGGCTTCCACCACAGCTTCAGGTGTGGTATGCAATTTCGATTTCACAATGTCAGCAGATATCAGCGCATCTGCGTGCACGGTCTTTCCCCTTCCGAGGATGAAGTTGACAGCCGACGGCTTCTTGTCGGTACAGAGATTGCCTGAAATGGAGATGAGAACGGCACCAGTCTCCCTCTCGATCAGTTTACATGCGGCCTCAGTGGCAATCGTTGCCATATTCATGCCCATTGCATCCCCGGTTTCATAACAAAACCTGAGGAAAAGTGAGCGACCGGCGGCAAATGGCTGGATTTCCATCAATTTACCGTGCTTCGTCGTCGATTCCGCTTCTTTCTTCACATCAGAAAAATGATCATCAATCCATTTTGTAACCTCAGCCATATGACGAATGTCCCTTACTCTGAAAACTGGGGCCCTCGTCATGAAGTCTTGCATAATGATGACGTTCGCGCCATTCGCTGCCGTGATTACGGAGCAGCCTCGGTTCACTGAGGCGACAAGTGCTGCTTCTGTTGTTGCCATAGGAACGAGGAAATCGCCCTTCGCATGATCACCTTTCACCTTAAGAGGACCGACAAAACCCAATGGCATCTGAATGCAACCTATCATATTCTCTATATTCTTTGATGCGAGAAGTGGATCAATGGTATAGGATGAAATGCATTCGAGCTTCACTCCTGCGAATTCCTCAACAGCCTTTTTTCGATCTTCGACATCTTCTTTGTTCCTACCCCTATTTTTCAAGCCAGTTGACATGGAGACCGAACTACAATCGGCTTCTTCATTTATTAAGCCTTCATTTTTGAAAGTACCTTAATATTAGAGAACAAAGTCGCCAATGATCGATGCATGCGTGTCACCTGATATCACTTCTGAGGAAAGGTTTTTAATGGTTCTACATATTCCCAACTGCTTAATGGGCCCATAGCTTAGCCTGGTTGGAGCGCCCGGCTGATAACCGGGAGGTCAGGAGTCCAAATCTCCTTGGGCCCATCTTTATATATTTATTCTTATAATATTCTGGCTCCAACCGAATTATCTTGATACCCTTTTCATGAGGATCTGCGGGACTTCTATCCCATTCTTCTCGACAGCCTTGAGATATGAATATCCGAGCTCGTGAGCTCTCTTCAGATCGTCTATTGTCAGACCCAGATATTCCATTGTCTGCTTCGTATCCGAATGTCCGAGAAGCGAGGCTATTTCCTCTATTGAGACTCCCGCCAAATGCAGATTTCTCCCGCAAGTCCGTCGTAATGTATGGTTCGATACTGGTCGATCGATACCGCATCGCTTCGCGACCCGTATCACAATATTGTCCAGAGCCGTATCCCCATACGAGCCAAGCCTCCCGTGGCGACAGTAGATCACCAGTTGGCTCGGGATTTTCTGCTCTGGATACTTCGCGAGTCCCTCTCGGATCATGCGGTCCCTCTCCCGCATCCATGCCTCGATCTCTTCTTGTGTATCTGGCGCGAATGCGATCGTTCTCCATTTCCCGCCAGCGCGACCTTTTCCGTGAATGTTCATGTATCCAACATTCTCCGCGCCAATATGATACTGGTATATGTCCGAGATCCTCAGCCTCTTGACCTCGACACGTCTCAGTCCGAGCCTGAGCTCTAAATGTATCACGATCCTCTCGACCCCTCTCGCGGAGTTGAGCATCTTGATGGTCTCCTCGGGACTCAGCCAGTCCACGAAGATCCTCGAGTCCTGAGGCCACGTCCACGTCATCCTGTCCCAGATCGAATTTCCGCAATACTTCAGAAATCCGTTCAGAATCGCGAACTTCCACCTCTGGGTCGCAGAGGTCTCGTCCCTCCACTCCTGCCACCGCAAGAACTCGAGCTCGTTCTTCCCGATCTTTTCGGGATCCGACTCGAGCCCGCACGCCTGAGAGATCCGAGAGCTTTCGAGATCTCTCTCCGATACTGGACTATCGTCTCGTGATTCGCTCTTCCACCTCTTGCCAGGGATATCAGATACCTTTCGAGCTCGCAGCAGAGACGCCTCTCTCTCGTCGGCATCTCTACCACCTGCATTCTCTTGCGAAGACATATAGCATCCCATCCCCCCTTCCTCTTGCGAAAAAAGCGCACGCCCTATCCCGTCTGGAGTACCGCCCGGGGACACCGCGGCGAAGTCCCCGAGATCAAACGGCCAGGCTGCGTCTGTCTTCATCCTTCAACCTCCGGCGGGACGACCTTGGCGAGTTTCAATCCCTTATAGGTAGGCTCTGGACCCTTCGTTCGTTTTTATGACTTCTTGCTGGATATTTTCCATAGTTACAATTCTTTTTCAATAATCTCAGAGACTCGGAATTGATGAGATTTGCTTGATTTTGAACTTTATAATCAGCCACAATAGAAGAACTTTTCTATAATTACGCAGAAGGGGAATTCGTCGATACCCTGTCGATTTTATCATATCGCATATCGACGACGATGACGATTAAAGAATTCTAATTTCTCCACCTTTCTGCACACCCATAATTTCCCTAGAAGAATACCGAGTCGTTCTCAATAGATAAAAGACAACTGAATCTTCAGCCTCATCGATCGCCTCTCTCAATTCATACTTTAATCTTTCGAATTTTGCATCCGTGATTTCACCCTCCAATACCGAATTTTGAATCCAAGTGAGATATTTCCGAGCAATTCTCAAGATCTTATTAACACGTTCAACCTTGATGTCATAGACCATAATTACATACATTTTCCTACCATCTTGCAAGAAACGGCTCGTAATTTTCCTCACCGATAAGATGTTTTTCCAGTTTGAAGAGTTCCATTCTCATAAGGTAACGATATGATACATTTCTTTTTAGTTTATCGTGCTTAATGGTTGATGCCAATTTATTTTCGAACTCATTAACGAAAATTGCCCTGCCTTTTTCATTAAGATATACACCATTCAGTTCTTTCACGAAATGACTAGAATCCAGCATTCTTTTGTTTAGGAGACTGAAAAGAGTTCTATCAACAATAATCGGCTTAAAGATCTCAGCGACGTCTAGGTTAAGTGTAAATCTTCTTGAATTCGTTGAATGAAGGAAACCAATTCGCGGATCCAGGTGTGTTTTGTAGATTTCACTTAGAAGTGCCACATATAAGAGACTGTTCCCAAAACTTATTAATGAATTTAATCTTGTCGTCGGAGGTCTCTTTTCTCTTTTATCCAAACGAAATTCAGGATCTTCGATTATCAGGTTAAAGGTCTCATAGTAAGCCTCTCTCGCCAGACCTTCTAGAGCCATCAACTGTTCGATTGTGGAATTTTCTTTTAGTTTTCCACTAATAGATTCTAGCTCCTCAATGTAAGGTGCAAGGTCAATTCCTCTCGCTGCATAATACTTCAGCACTCGCAACATGTTTGCAACTGCCCCTTCAACAAACTTTCTTGCAAGTTCTATCCTTTTCGTATCGTCTAAATAATGTTCGGCTTGCTTAAGAATAATAAGACCTGAATTATAATGTTCTCTTGGATAAAAGGTTCCAATATAATATCCATAATAGTTAAAAAAATGGAGTAATATTTCTTGCTGTGAAAGAAATTCAAGTAGTTTCTTGTTCATCGTCACTTCGCCAAAGATCAAAAATTCAGAAACACTTTCAACTGGTATATACTGCCTGCCCTTATCTCCTTCAAAACAAAGGGTATTCTCTTTTCGGTGGAGCTCACCATTCGAGAATATATAAAACGTTTTCTTCATATAATCACGCCCAGCAAAAATGTCTATATCCGCAACTTCCACAAAATTTATTTCGCTCAGGTGGCGGCGGAAGTTCCCTAGAAACAATTTCTTTTATCTCCACGATTGCCCGTTTGATTTCCTCCTCTAACTCATGGTCTAGCTCGACGAAAATTCTTTTCTTTTCTCTTGGAATGAGTAATTCTCCCTTTACGTCAACTCCCATTTCTTTCAGTTTATACAATGAATAAGCCAATTGCATTCTTGATGAAAATTCGAATTTCGATGATTTCTTGATTTCACAAACAATGTATGCACCATCACTCCTCTTTATCATGTCAAGTTTCATTCCATCTAACGCGATCTCTTTTCTTTCATCTTTGTAGGTGTGTTCGTGAATAGTCCTCCCCAATTCTATGAGGTTGTCGTCTTCCTGGGGGGAGATATCGTGTGCCATCAGCCAAACCTCTCTTCGGCATATATAGTAATACCAAACCAGTGTCGGTGTTATTCGTTCCACGATCATATTATGAATGAATAGTTTTTCTTTGGCTTGAATCCTATTTCCAAATCATATTCCGCAGACGTTATGTGAGCAAGGTTTTCATCAACCATCCTGTCTTGGACACATGCTCGATCTATAGATATTACATAATCGTAAAATCTATTTCGGATCTGGAGAAATCTAGATCTTCTTTCAAATCCATTCTTTATTTTCTGGATGGATTCATATTCGTCCCAGATTCTTCTCGCCTCATCGTCGATTTTGACGAAGCTATCAATCTTGATACTTTCTCTGAAATTGCCCTCAAGGAGTTCAAAAGTGCCGATTGTGGAGAACTCGAGGTATCTCACGGAACTCAGTATTTTCTCTGAGGGATCATCAGAACCTCTTCTGGAGATTTTCTCAAAGTATTTCTCGATCAAACTTAGGAATCTACTCTCTTCAAATTCACTTTCGATTATTTCTCGCGTAATGCTCAATAAAGTTGGATCATAAACAAAGCTAGAATATTGCCTACCATTCTTATCAATTAATTGGACAATCTTAACCAATCCCATTTTTTCTCGATTATTTCGATTGCATCTGCCGCCACTTTGTATGAGGGCGTCAAGAGGTGCAAAATCTCTGTATATAACATCAAGATCGATATCAACGCCGGCCTCGATCAGTTGAGTAGTAATAACAATCTTTCTTCTCTTCTCTTTTTCGTCCCTAATCAACTCAATTCGCATCTTGCGGTGTTTTGGCAAAATATGAGTTGATAGGTTGAATAGCAAGATACCGCAGAACTCTGCTACGCCGCACTTTTGGCAAATCTTGGGGTTTCCATATTTTTCAGTCAAACGCTTTTTTAGGATATTATACAATTCCTTGCAGCAGTCTATGGTATTAAGAATGACACCAATATTTTTGTCGGAATTGATGATGTCGTCAAGTACTATCTCGGCGAGTTCCTCAATATCCTTTTTTTCTTTACAGAAAAAGTATCTAGCTCGATTGAATTGCTTGTAATACTCGGTCTTGTTCCTGACAAGAGGGCAGATTTCATCAGGATTAAATATAAGTGGCATTGTTGCGGTCATCAAAATGATCCAGCTGTTGAACCTTTTCGCAAGATAATTGAGGGCACATTTGACAAGGAGCCAATAGCGATGAGGTATCGCCTGAACTTCGTCCAATATAATGATGGAATTAGCCATGTTGTGAAATTTTCTCGCGGATCTATTCCTGTTGGTTATGAGCGAATGAAAGAGCTGAACGAATGTTGTGACAATGACCTCTGAATGCCACCCTTCTATAAGGAGTAGGGATTGTTCAACATCGAATTTCTCCCTATCACCCACATATCTGATCTCTGATAAATGATGGTGTTTCATTAGTAGGCTTGTTGGGACGGATTTGGAACTCGTCTTTTCTCTTTCTTGTGAACGAGCATCTTCATCATCTGTTGCAATTTCTTGAGATTTATCCTTTACATGGTTCGCGAGAATCTCTGCTAGAACATTTGCATTTTGATCAATTATGCTCAAAAAAGGGAGACTATATATTATCCTTGGAGAAAAGCCGTATACTTTTTTGATCCGCTCTCGAATTTTCAATGCTGCTGAGATAGCCGTGATGGTTTTTCCACAACCCGTTGGTAACTCAATCGTGAAGATCTTTTTTCCAGTAAGATCTACATTATCCAGTTCTGAAATAACCTCGGTGTATGCCTTCGATCTTATTTCGTTTATCGCGCTTGGGTGACCTGTTTCGAATTTCATTTCTTTATAGTTATCCACAATTTCGTTGGTAATTTCTCTCCATTTCTTTCTTTCTTCTTCCAATTGACTATATGATATATCTGAGGCGTCAAGTTTATCAGCATCCAAAAGCACTGAGTAAAGAAACATTGTTAGAAAATAATACTCCCAACCTTTTTTTTCAATAATGATGATAGACTCCCATCTATCTCTTATTTCGTTGCAAAGAGAATCGTAATTCTTGAAGAATTCCTCTAACGATATTTCAAAATCCAAGAGTTCCGAGTATATATCTTTGACAATTTCTGAGGTGTTGCTCCGAATATCCTCAATCTGCTTCTTTTCAACGTCACTCTCGCACAACTTCTCCAGTTCGCCATCATTTCCAACGAGATCTGAGATATCAGTGTGATGTTTCATAATCGCGAGCCACACCACGATCGGAATGTCATATCCTAAAGATACTTCGTTAGTCTCAGAATACTTCTTGCAAATATAATAACCGAAGACGGACGATAATTTCGAATGGTATGATTTTTCTGTTTTTATTCCTTTATCTAGATGATCCTGAAAAAAGGTTGTGCCCTTCCCGAAATCGTGAGAGATGCCCATCAGATATGCAAAGTCTGAAAGCGGCTCATTATTTTTAGTGCGAAGAGACTTTACTATCTGTTTACAAGAATTGCCGACTTCTCTCAGGTGATCTTTTAACAGTTTTCCAGGGTGTGATTTCAATTCAGAATAACACGACATTTATCCTCGCATTATTATTGATTAGTTCGTAATAATTACCGTTCGTAATTTTGATCGTATTTCCGTTCTCCTCATAAATTATGTCAGCAAATTTAGTTACGACTCTCTTGGAGTTCATCGTGTGCGGGATCCTCACTTTCCCATATCTTTTTCCAGGCTCTATCTTTATTTGGAAATTCTCTCCTAAGATTACTGTCGAAATGTCGACACAATCTGACTCCGCCTTTTTTTCGCGCACTTCCAAAAACTCGCCGAAAAAACCGAAGTTAGCTAAACACTCTGATATTCCGAGGTATGGAGTGTACACGGATTTGTGCCTCGAAACCAGCTCTCTTAGTTTATCATAATCCTCCATGTTTGATATCCAGCAAAAGATTCTATAGTGTGGCCTTTTCACGTACTCAAATGGGATCTGTGTCCTTTGCCCCCTTGCTTCTTGGAGATTAAGACCCTGCTTCGTATCAATGAGGTTTTGCATTATCCTGATTTTCCTTATCGGTGACAGAAGCTGGAGTCCGAAAAGAACTTCCGAATTATTGAACAGATCATAGTAAGAGTCCCTTTCTTTTCCCAATATGGCCGAAAGTATCCCTGCCAAAACAGTTCGTGGCGGTACTGGATATGTGATGGGAGAAGTAGTCGTATATCCCCTTCTGAAGCAAGCATAGTCTCCCCATATATCGAACGCAATGACTCTTGTTGGCAACATCGCTGCATCCCGCAGGTCTCGTAATTATCTGTCGATTTTAATTTCCTCGATTTTTTCTCTGAGTTCTTGAATCTCTTCGAGCTTCTTGAGCAGATCCTTTCCCTTGCCTTCTTTGCCATTCATTACATAATTGACATCATTATTAATTTCAATAGATATTTTGTCGATCTTAGTAGCATTGTTCTTGAGGACATCGACGAGGCGAGTCAAATCCAATTTCAACTCGGATATCGATCTTATTTCTTTTCCACTCTTACCACCGTTGTCTATTTCTTTTCCCTCTAAATCGAAGAGCCTTATTCCCTTGTCTAAATCGCCTATGTGATAATTTCTTTCTTTGTATGTTACCTTCATCAAAAGTCGCGGCACCTGACCGAACTTCGATCTTGTAATCAAATTCTTAGTTCCATTCCAAATACCGTCAATAAGAATTGAAATGTCTTCATCCTTTAAACCAGTTGTCTTTGCTGCATTTTCATTGATCACGCCATAGAAACAAATAAGAGAATAAGGTAGGATCCACACCTCCGTGAAAGTTCCTGCTGCTTTTTCTTCTCCAGATGGCATAACAGTTGTTCCTTTTATTAGTTTCGGCTCAACTTTGTGAAGAGATCTACCGAATTTAAACTGCACTGGTCCTGTCCATGTGAAGACCCATTCGCCCTTCTTCCCTTTTTTCTCCTTGTCTTCTTTTTCTTTCTTACCAGCAATTGTCGCGCCAAATAGCCTCAGATCGATGTACTTTTCCAAGAGCTTCGCCGCGTCATTCTCACTTTCTATTCTTTCATCAGCGAGCTTTTTCTCTCGCGTTTTTATATTGCCATCAGAATCCGTCTCCTCTTTTACCCAGATATTGCAATTCAGGTAGTCCGAAAGATAATCTCTTATGGTCCGCTTCAGCCTTACATCGGTGACGATATTGATTTCCGTCTCTTCGTCTATGCGCGGTTTATTTTCGTCTGGATCGCCATTCGGATTAGCGTCGCGCACATCATACAGGAACAAAATCTCCGATCTTCTTTCAACAACCATAGGTCTTCCTCCTTATACCCACATTTCCTTCTCCTCATTGTCCGCATATATAAGCAATTTTGAAAGCGTCATCCCCAGCGCAAAAAAATAGCTTATATCGTCTCTTGAGGATTTCCACTTACTCTCCGCGGCCGCAAGATGAATACCGACGACCTCCTCTAAACTCTGGTATGCTCTTTTATACTGTCTTAGCTTTGCTAGTGAGTCACGATAGATGCTTTTAATTCGCGACTCATCTAACCTCAGATCGTGTAATTTTTCCCAAAATGGTTCTTCTCCAAATTTCTTTTCTCTCTCCTTTCTCTGGACTTCCAGAACACGGTCTGCTAACATACCGACACAAAAGGCGGCGCGCCTATCTTCCCCTGTAATCCCATAATCTTTGAAAAATTCATCGATTCTCTCTAAAAGACTCCTTGATGAACCTACTTTTTCCTTCGTTTCTTCCATCTTTTTATTCCCTCCCATGCAACTTACATCAATCAATTTAAGGTCCCCCAAGAAAAGCAAGAGCATAAACGATTTAATACATAAAGTGTGGAAATCGAAGATTTTTCTTTTTCGGACACTGTCAGTGATTTCCCTCACAAACGACGTAATCACCATTTCACGGCTGATTTTCTTGCTTGAGAGAATGGCACCGATTACTGATCTGAATTCATCACCATAGTTGCCTGTTGCATCTCTAGAATTGAAAAAAGAGCGTAAAAAAACTGCATACCAGTTATTTCCCGCTCGCCCGAGGCCCCGATCATTTCCGTATCTAAATGCGACAAAATTTCCTACGCTGTCTTTGCCGAAAATCTTCTTTACGGCTTCTTCTTGGAAAATTGGCATTTTTCTGATTTTTTTCTGAGATTCGTCAATTTGCTTAAGCCACGACGGGACAACATCCTCAATGTATTGGTGAATTAAGAACCTGCTTTGGTCTTTGTCGTAGAATAAGAAGATCAAGCTCAGAACATCCTCTTTCTTTGCGATTTCAATTTCAATCCAATCCTCCTTTGTTAAAAGCCCCTCATCATAGTCCTTGTTCTTGTAGGGGCCGGACATTATTACATTATAGAGTTCATCGAACATCTGGCCAAAAACAAACTTTGGAATTACATAGTAACGACATCCCAAGAAATTGTCCTCTTTCGGAAAACTCAAATTCTCATCAAGAAATCTTTTTCCCCATTCAATGATTTCCGCACAATCATAACAAATTTGTATAGATTTCCAATAATCACATCTACAGAGATTTGGGGTGAAACCAGGTTTGTCCGGTGTAGCGAATTTAAATCCAAGAGATGCGAGGACATATCCTCCCAATTCCTTCTCTTGCCCGCATAACCGACAGATTCCATTTCCTCTCGATTCGCCCTCCTCATATAAATAATAGCGTTCTCTTGACAACCTTGAAAAAATCTCTCTGAAAGATTGATCTTCTCCAAGATGCTTTTCCTCCCCGTTTTCAACGAATTTTATTGTGAGTAATGCATTAGTTCTCTCGTCGATGCCATTTTTCTTATCTACCCTTAAACTCTTGTAAACTTCACTCAATTCACTTTCAATCAAATTCTTATTTTCGTTAAGTGTCATGTAGATTTTGTCAAAACGCTCATCCAAGTCCTTATATTTCTCAAACCATGCCAATAATTTTTTGTTGAAAGTTTTTATTGGTTCGGTAATGATTGAACATGGTAGAATATCAGGACCATTTGGAGAGCGCGGCCGGTAAAGTACGGGTTTCTCAGAAGAATAATCTTCAACGGCTATGCCTTTGTATTCAATGTCTTCCATACTCTCGCACAACACTATGCATAAAATTTTCTTCGTTTTTTGAAGTTTAGAACGGTCAATGTAAATCTCCACCAAATCGTCTTCTACGCCATTCTTCTTCTCTTTTTCGCTTACATATTTGCCGATATTCCAAATGGCTTCTATCATTCGACTACCTCAAACATGCCAAAGCCTTGCGAATTCTTACTCCCCACACCTGTATCATATGCTAACTTGAGTATTTTTAAGTTTCCGCTCAAATGAAATAGTCCGAGCCATGCTTTTATAACAGTTCCTCTATAATTTAATATCTTCAGATGCGGCTTGCTGATCGGGGTGATTTCCAATTTTTTTGCTCTCGGTGATTTTCGATAAAGCGCGAAATATTTTTTTCTCAAATTTTCATCAACCATTTCTGCAAATTCGTCCTCATAAGGTGAATAGTAGTAAGTTTTCTTCCTACCATCGGCCGTCATTAATGTGCTATAAACAGTGAGAGGTGATATCATCTTTATCTTAATATCTCGTGTTAACTCTGGTTCAGGATGCACTCTGATCGATTTTACATGAATCCTATTCTTACACAGCAATAGATCTTCCTTTTGAAGTAGTGAATTTGCAAGTTCGCTAACAAATCTCTCGACTGGAGAACTGATTGTTATGTAAACAGGAGGTCTAAAAATCATCGTCCCGTTTCCTGCCTCAAAAAAGAATTTACCTTGAAGTCTCGAAAAAGTAAAAAGCTTAAATCTGCGTTTCCCGGCATGAAAACCATGGTCATGAAGAAATTCTGCTAATTCTGGCGAAATATTATTATATAATAAACTCTGGATTTGATAATTATACTGGATTGGAAGTCTTAGTTGCCGATCAAAGGCGAATTCAAGCGTAAGACGCATTTATTTATTAATCGCCTCCTCAGTTATATATTTATTATCTGTATTTGCTACTTTCATCCGTGGAAAATTCTCTAAGAGATTCTACGCATAGATAATCAGATCCTCTCGTTGGCTCAAGTGTTCTGGAAAGTTTAAGAGCGAATCCAAATAACCCACAAAACTTGACTGCATTGCAAATGGCAACTGAAACGCTCTCTATGCTTAACAAAGAAGCCACAGTGCCACAACTCCTCATAATGTTCGAAGAAAACGGTATGTTCTCATGCAGGGAAATAAAATAATAACTTGTCAGCTATTTTGCGCAAGAACTTAGAGACAGCAAAATGACGCTAAAACTTAAAGAAACAGAATTTGCAAGATCATCAGAACTTAGGTAGCCAATATCCTCGACAGCTCGAAGATAACCGCTTTCACTCCATAATCAGAGAAAGTCATGTTTAATCTTCGGGCGATGAAAAAACGAAAACCATAACTTTAAAGCAAGAACTTTCAGAGACAAAATACAATATTTGAATCGCTAAAAACAACGCAACCTTCATACGGGGATCAACCCATCAATCACCATTGAAAAGTTAAATCGGCCTAAAAGCAAGAATAAACCCAAAAGCATTCTTAAGAAATTTGAAAAGAAATGAGCGAAATATCTGGCATTTAGGAAATCCCCCTTCAACCAGTAATTTCTTGAAGCACTTTTCTAAAAATGTTTTGTATCAACGGAGTTTCAATCCTTGTGATCTTTTTCAATAGCAACTTGTATGTCTTCAATCAATCAGATTACTTTTAAACCCGTTCATCAAGTAGTAAAGAGTATTTGATGCCTATCATTTGTGTATTTTTTATTCAACCTCCATGTTTAGACTTTCAATTTTTCTTCCTGTGCTTCTTTTGGTAGCGACAAGACGTTGCCGTTCATATTCCAGGCTGTTATGCGATTTGGAAATTGGAGGCCTGGATGCACCTATTGGTAATCAAATTCAGAGCGTCTATGGATTCAGATTCACGCTGCAGATTGCAAGCCCTGCTTGGCGACATATCTAATTTCGATCCTGTTACTCTTTTCGAGAATTCTCATAATCGTGGGTGTGTCTTGGCCTTTATTAGGAATGCTATCTCAATTCAATTTCCACCACAATTCCGCTCTCACTGGAACCATGATAAAATAATCAGCTCTCAAAAGACCATTTTTTATGTGGTTAATTCTAGATAACCTCCACATTGTTTTTTTTTTGGACACGATTTTACTGTCTGCACAGTGAAAGATTTATCACAAAAGACCAAGGGTAATAAGATGATTATCTGTAATAAATCGACTGCCTGCAAAAAGAAAAAAAAGAGAAAAGGGTTTCATCGGACGAGATATTCGCAACCCCCTCCGCAGCGAGAGGTGCCTGATTTTGAACACTTTTAGCTTCTAGCTAGTCGTCTTCAAGGTAAGAGATGTTCCTCGGATCCCCACTCTACTTTTCTATGAGACACCCGAAGATAGCTTTCCACGTTCTGACAGCAGAAGAAATATATCTTGCACCCAACCTCTTTAGGAATTCTCCTAGTATGCTCTCACTTGTTGCTAAATTTTTTTGGGTTTAAAATCTCTAGAATGGCTGCTTGATGATGTGGCATCGAAGGCGCGTTTGTTAATATTGAAGAGGGGAAAATAGGATAAACATCATGCAACATATCCAGAACGGAGGCCAATCAAATGAAAAAAGAAATCAATGCAAAGAATTGTCTATACCCTATGCCGACGGTGCTTGTTGGTGCATTGGTCAACGGGAAACCGAATTATGCTGCGATTGCTCACGTTGGCATAGCTGATTTCGGATCTATTACCATAAGTGTGAATAAAAAACACTACACTAATTTGGGTATAAGGGAAACCAAATGCTTCAGCGTCAACATCCCAACGGAGGACATGGTGAAGGTGACCGATTATTGTGGACTTGTATCTGGAAGAGACGAAGACAAGTCTACTCTTTTCAAGACATTTTACGGGAAACTTAAGACGGCCCCAATGATCGAAGAGTGCCCAGTTTGCATGGAATGTGAACTCGTCTCAATAATTGACTTTCCCAATCATGATTTATTCGTCGGGAAGATCATAGAAACATATTGCGATGAGAAGGTGATGACCGGCGCTAATTTGGATTTCTCGAAACTCCGGCCTATTTTGTTCTCGATGACAGACCGATCGTATTACCGTCTCGGCGAAAGATTAGCCAAACCCTGGAGTATAGGTAAGGAGTTCAAAAGAGGCACCAGTAATTGAAATTGGAAAAACATATCATATCCTTTGAAATGTCTTTCTAATTGAACTAAGAATTGTCAGAAAACGGCCAGATATCTGGAAATTTTCAAAGGTCCAGTTAATCCACCAATGATGATGTTGCAATGGAGAGCATGCTCAATTTTAAGATCGACGAACGGACCTCTTTCGCCGATTTTTGTGATTCCTAAGGTGGCCGGCACTACTTCTGTTGTTTATTTCTTCCGGCAAATGCGAATGATATGGTGGCTCTCTTTTTCAATCAGCTTTGCATCGATTTGTCACCATGTCCAGTAAACTATCGAACAAAGTTCACCTTCGTACATTAAAGGGATGTCTAGGCATTTTAATATCCAAAACACGTCTGCCTACTTTAATACCGCATCTATTATAAACAATGCTCTTGCAGAAAATGATCAGCGCCAAAACAGCTCTTTATAAGATTTCTTGACGATCCTTGAATTGCAGATCAAGAACTAATGACCCCTTAAGTCCCATAAAACCCCTGCGTGGAGTATTGTCAGATAAGAAAGCTAGAGTAAAGGGCATCAAAGAAAAATCTAAGCGGGATTATGAAGAGCCAGCTCTGAAAAACACATCAAATTGAACATATCTCAGGTAGTTCAATCATGGATCTCCAACAATAAAATCTATTCTTCATCTTATGTTTCATTTTTTGAGGAAGACCGTGAGGAAAAAACAATCCCTTTGCCTTCTTTTAAGAAATTGTAATGCTCTTCCATGATAGCACAAAAGTTCTTTCTTATTCTCACGCGCTAGATACCTGCCTTACAAAACGGATCCAAAAAAGCCATGTGTTTTGTACATGTACCATTGAAATCCTGACTAATTGTTGAAAAAAATACGCTGGAACTTACGAAGATACGGACATCTAAAAGAGGATAAAGATTCGCTCAGACATAGATCTGCACAGTCTTTGTCAGAATAACGCTATCGTTCTCATCGATGAACTCCAACACAAGATCGTGGGTTCCAGATGGAATCGGATTGGAATACACGTTCATGGAGAGTGTTGAGATCCCGCAATTCACGTACCGCGAGACATAAGCATTGAGCTGCTCTTCACCATTAATCTTGCCAATTATTTTGTGGATGTACAATGGGGAATCGCCTGTGTTTTCGAATTCAATCGTTATGTTATCGATGTAATTTGAACTCTGAGAACCATAGTATCTAATTTTTACATTGTTAACCTCGACCGACGGTCCATAGATTTCAATTTCCTTTTGATAAACCACATTGCCGAATGGATCTAGGAAACGTAGTGTATATTGTCCAGGTTTCACGCTCTCCCGATCCGCGCATGCTGGAAGTTTTGCCCTCACACCCATGGGCGAAATCATCGTTGTGCCAGTGATGTGTCCTTCTGGATCGACAAGTTCCGCCTTAAGCATATCCTTTGACTCGTAATCGAAATAAAGATAAGCTACCGTTCCGTCGGCTTTGATTTCCCAATCCGTCACTTGTGCGACTGGGGGAACTTTTACATATACGAAAAGCAACACAATGATCGCGACAACTGCGACTCCAAATATCCCCCACTTTATCACTCTCGTTTTCTCCATGTTCTCGTCTGATTTCATTCTCAATATTTAAAGAGCGCTTCTCGAAACGCTCCAAAAGCTAACCAGGTGTTATGCCTATCGAGATTTTCAGATAAGAATGCCGTTTATCTTGCGAACCTCTGATACAACTCGGGACGCAGTACCAGAAGTCTACCTGCATGTGTATTGAGTTGTACTGGAAAAATGCATCGTTCTGCGTCAATGCTGGTACCTATTTCCCTCGCACCCGTATCGACGAATCAGTCAAGCAGACGAATTCTCTCACACCAGCAAAGCCTCATCACGCGTGTTCGAGAATTATTTCATTATCCTAACTTGAATGAAGGGTCAAAAGCTGAAGAGGAAAATCGATTCAAGCCCCGCATCCGGTGAGAGAATCGAAATACAATTTAATCTAGACGTTTTTTCATTTCTTTCGATAATTGATTGCCTTATTGTTGCCCAGATATCGACATTGAAATTCTATTCGTGCTTCCCTTATTTGAGACTCGCTTTTCTTTTTACCTCGAATCTATCAGCACAGTTCTTACAACAGAAAACATACTCTTTTCCATCGATTGTCGCCGAATAAGCAGCCAGCTGGCACATCTCGAATGGCAACTCGCTCTTGCAGAATTCGCATCGAATAAATTCTTTCTTCAATTTGAGCCCTCCCTAGTCCTTTTCTTCTTATAATAATCCTCTATGGCAGCTTTGAGTGCATCTGCTGCTAGGTTTGAACAATGCATTTTGACCGGTGGGAGGCCCTCGAGCGCATCAGCTACATCTTTTCTCGTTATTTTCAATGCCTCTTCCAAGGTTTTGCCTTTGGCGAGTTCGGTCACCATGCTGCTTGTGGCAACAGCTGCTCCGCAGCCAAATGTCTTGAATTTTATGTCCTCAATCCTATCGTCGCTCACTTTGATGTAGATCGTCATCATGTCTCCACAAACAGGATTCCCGACAGTCCCTATTCCATCAGCATCAGGGATCTCCCCCATGTTTCGCGGATTTTTAAAATGCTCCAAAACTTTATCGCTATACATTAACTCACCAACTCCTTCGGTGTCAACGGTGACATCGCCCTCAACCTCTTGATGATACCGGGCATTGCGCTTATGACATAATCGGCTTCTTCCTCTGTGTTCTGTTTTCCAAGTGTAAATAAAATAGAGCCATGTGCTTCCTCATGCTTCAGCCCCGTTGCCATCAATACATGCGAGGGCTCGAGAGTTTTCGTGGTGCACGCCGACCCCGACGATGCTGCCACTCCTATCATGCTTAGGCTCAATAGTATCGATTCCCCTTCTATGAAGCTGAATCTAACCGCAGCGTTGTCTGGCAGGCGATTTACCGCATGCCCGTTTAGATAGGAATGAGGTATGGATTCGAGCAAACCCCTGATAAGTTTATCCCTTAGCTTGGCTAGTCTTGCACTTTCTCCTTCCATCTCTTTCATTGCGATCTCGGCAGCTTTTCCAAATCCCGCAATTCCCGGCACATTTTCTGTTCCCGATCGCAGTCCCCTTTCCTGGCCGCCACCGTGGAAAATCGGTTCCAGGCGTACTCCCTCGCGAAGAAAGAGGGCGCCAACGCCTTTAGGCCCATAAATGTCGTTTGAAGAAAGAGTAAGAAGATCGATTCCGTCCTTTTCCACATCGATCGGAATCTGTCCTATCGCTGCTGTAGCGTCCACATGAAGCAGCGCGCTCTTCCTATGTACTATTTCACTTATAACTCTGATAGGCTGAATAGTTCCAATTTCCCCGTTCGCATACTGAATCGACACGAGAATTGTGTCATTTCTCAACTCGCGCTCGAGGCTTTCAATATTCACGACGCCATACCGATCCACTGGCAGGAATGTTAAGTCGAATCCCTTTGTTTTGAGGTATTTGCACGGATTCAAAACGGACATATGTTCGATGCTTGAGGTTATCACATGTTTTCCTCGATCAGCATAGCGATTTGCCACACCTTTAATAGCCATGTTGTTGCTCTCGGTGGCGCCTGAAGTAAAAACTATGATGTCCTTCTTTCCAGCGTTTATCAAATTTACAATATTTTTGCGTGCCTCCTCCAAAGCCCTCCTTGGCTCTTCGCCGAATGGATGTATGGAAACAGGGTTGCCATAATGATATCGCATATATTCCGCCATCACTTCGATGACTCGTCCATCCACAGGTTTTCCGGCCGTGTGATCCATGTAAATTTTTTTCTCAATAGACATGCACATCAGCTATCAGAAGCAGATTACGGCATCTGAACTCACGACTAAATCATTCAGAGTCGCTGCACCTACAATTTTGGCCTCGGGCTCGAAATCGCCACGAGGAATTCCGAGTAAAGTGCAGCTCTGCTCGCAGACCATGAGCTTCACTCCTGCCTTTACCGCCTGGTCCATGACTTCTTTTAAAGAAGGGAAGGCGCCGAGCTTGATTTTTTCTGCCTCTCCTTTTTTCACTATTGTGACTCCTTTAATCAAGAAATAGATCGTAGCCTCCATATTCATCATGGCAGCCGTTGTTGCCAAAATGAACGGAGCATAAGTTCTTTCTGGCGCATCCAATCCACTTGTCTGTACATACAGTATTTTTTTCTTTTCAGACATAACATCATGCCTCCAAAATTCATCATTTTACTTTTCTTATCAAAATTCGAACCTGGTTACCTTTTCTATCCACACTTACGACTTCCTGTTCGAGGCTTCTTACGAGGCTTCGTATATCATCCTCTGCAGCTGGATCGTCTGCTGAGACCTCTAGAACTTCTCCTACACGCATCTCGTCAAGCTCCATTCTTGTCCGAAACACAGGTTCGGGGCAAAAAAGGCCAATGCAATCCAGCTTTCTATCAGGTTCAATTTTCATAACAATCGTAAATTACAAGGTGAGCAAGATGAATAAAAACTTTGTTAATGTCTTAATTGAAACGATGTGCGGTGAAATTTCGATTTGTGAAAAGAGAAAAGAGATTTTGGTACAACCAAAAATCAAAGACGATTGTAAAAATTTATTTCCTGTTCTCAATCTTCCGTTTTCTAACGGGGGAGTTCCGAGTGCATTGTCCTCCTCCGGCATCAATACGACAGGCCTCGCAGTCATCGTTGAGAATTCTTGCAACGGTTGAATGCGACACACCCATTTCCCTTGCGATCTGCCTGTAGCTCATTCCGTTCAGCCTTAATTCAAGGATTCTTTTGACGTCGATCGAGGATCTTGATCTTCCCAAGGCAGTCCCTCCAGTTTGATCATGTGTTTAATTTACTTCTCGTTTCAATTCCAATCACCGGAGATATGCTTTCTTACATTTTATCTATATCCCTTGCATAATTTTTGCTTTTTTCTACAGAACATTTTCAATCTAAACAATAGAAGAGGCAATTCTGGAATTATTCTATTTACGTATTGAAGAGTCGGTGTCCATACGATTAGATAAACCCCAGACAGGTATTTTGAGGATACGATCAGAATGAGGATGCCAGGCCAAGACGCCGATTTCGAAAAATCTAATAAAGTCAAGTGATTATTTGCTACACATACGGTTGGGGATATAGTATGTGCCGACTCTTCGGTATAATCGCTAATAGGCCTGTCGATATCCAATTTTCTTTCTTTGGAGCAGATAAACCATTTGTGAGTTTGACTAGGGATAATCCTCATGGGTGGGGAATCGGATGGTATGAAAATGGTGTTCCAAAGTTCTTCAAAGAAGGTAAAGAAGATCAAAGGGATTACCGATTTGAGAGAGTAAAAAGTGTTAATTCTAAGATTATTGTTTCTCACGTAAGACATGCCACCAACGGAGCTCCAACGAGCGAAAACGCCCATCCTTTTGTATACAAGAACTTTGTTTTTGCCCACAATGGGGGTGTAGATCGAATTTGGATTCTGGAGAATCTCGACAATAGATTCAAAAAGGAATTAAATAGCCAGACGGATTCCGAGGCGTATTTTTTGCTGATCATGCAGTTCCTTGAGAAAACTCACGACATGGTTGATTCGATAAGAAGTGCGGTCAAGGTGCTCAAGAAATCCTATTACAGTGGACTAAATTTCATTTTATCAGATGGCAACAATCTTTATGCATTCAGGGATGCATCATCTAATCGTAATCATTACACTCTATATTTTCTGAAAAGATGCTCAAAAGAAAGTGGTCCCTATGAACATAATTCCTCAACAGGTCAGTTGATTCGAAGCAAATCTTTATGGGGCGAGGAGGCTGTTTTGATTTCATCGGAGAAACTGACTGATGATGAGAAATGGGAGGAATTGAAACTCGGAGAGCTACTTGTTGTGGATTCCAATCTAGATATCCAAAGAATAGTTGTATAGCTGGATATTATTTGGATCAGGGCAGAGTGTCTTGATTTCTTTCGTATATCAGCGTAGCAAAAAAATCTGGCAAAATATTTGGCAGATGAATACGTTCAATGCGACCAATACTGCGCGCATCGAGGAGTAGAACAAATAAACGACCGACGTTTGATAAACGATCTTGTTCAAAAAACGAGGACATCTGAGAACCAGGTTTCGTGGCGAATTTCGGTAAGAGGTTCCGTGTTTTATTGGACGACAGTTGCGCCGTACCTTGAGATGAGTTGCGCAGAAGGATGCTTGTATTCATGCTTCTTGGCGGCAACGGCGGTGAAGTACATGTGGCTATTGATGAACCTTTGTTGGCTCCTTTTGCTTCGGAACCTTAATAACTAGGAATCGGAGGAGACTGTCACCAGTATTCCGCACAAGATGCGGTATGCCCTTAGGACTGTCGATGAGCATGTCCCTTTTTACCTCTTCAGCTTCGTCGCCGATTTCGACTATGCCTTTGCCTTCAAGGATATAGAAGAATACGTCCACGGGCGTGGTGTGTTTCTTTAGAGACTGCCCCGGCGCGAGTGCCATGTGTATCACCTCAGCATGTTCGCTGTCATAGATCTTCCTTGCATCAACTCCATGCACATTTTGAAAAGTCTTTGCATCCCCAACACTGAATACCTTCATTATATCCACTCCATCAGTATTCGAGTGTTCACACACCAATATAATCTTTGTCGCTTTGCACTCAGGTTGCTGCCATAATGCATGGGACAGCTCTTTTATTTCTAATCAAACTAAAAAGAATGAGACGAAGAAAGGATGCAACTCTTTCATGCAAATTCTATGACTTAGTGCCGTCCTCTAGAATTGCGATAAACCTTTCCGAGACGCAGTATATAGGAAGTTTCGATCGAACTCATTTTCAAAGTAAGCTTCTCTTTTTATCACATGATAATTGCTTTGATAATTTTTTTTCTTCGAAAAAGTGCTCGTTTTAAGCATCTACAATGAGCGCTAGCATTCGTTGGTATTGGACTCGCCAGATAAATTCACAGAATGAACACAATAGAGTATGTTGAACTTTGAAGTGGCGTTTGGCACTTACTGCAATATGCTCATCGCCGTCAAGAATTTCTTTTAGATTGGATGTATCTGGATTGAGAATTCAATACGATAAGCATCGTCCATCCGCCAATCCTGCGTAATCGAATCTAATCGAAATGCGTTAATTCGAAGAAATAATGTGCAAAGCAAATTTACCAAGAAACATGTAATCAAGATCAACAACATGAGAATATAAACGGGAAATGGATTTGTGTAGATCTTATCGGCTAACTTCTTCAGCGTCGCGAATCATATCAAGTCGTCCTTTTACAGCATCGCTTGTCAATTCTCGAATCGCATCCGCAGCGATCCATTTAGCACTTCTTGAATCTGTTTTCGCGATTTTTGCCGCGGTTTCAATCGCTCGCCTATTCAAATACTGATTTCGCTTTCCTATATTCCTCAGCGCCCAG
Source organism: Methanomassiliicoccales archaeon (assembly GCA_038850735.1). NCBI lineage: Archaea > Methanobacteriati > Thermoplasmatota > Thermoplasmata > Methanomassiliicoccales > Methanomassiliicoccales archaeon. Next base: position 74,020 of record JAWCLO010000003.1, on the reverse strand, counting down.
TTAACTGCTTTCTTGACATAATTTCTCTCGTCATCCGCTCCCTGTTCTATTACGGTTAGAAAACTCAAGAAGTCCTCGTCAGATGATTCCTTATCGTACCACGCTAGGCACGCCATCAGGGCGAACCCAGCGTGCCTTTCGAATTCCCCCGTGCGTTCTTCTGCCCATTCAATCGCCTTCTTCCACGCTACACTTGTTTTTCTAAACAAATTCATGCAACATTGATCACAGAGATCCCAAGAATCAAAATCCTTGATCCAGCAATCCATTTGCTTTTCTGTCACTTGATCTGGATCGTCAATCATGCTCGCAAGTATGCGCGCTTCATGGATCGCTGAGGACCACAGTGGCTGGGCAAGAGAATGATTTCTTCCGATTTTTCTTGCCATTCTCCTCAGATTTGGAATTGAGACGCCGTAGACGTTGGTTGATTTGATACCAAATCGCGCCATGCCTTCTGCTGCTTCAGGCCTACATAACTTTTTCAATTCATTAAAAATGCTCTCATATTCCCTTTCTTCGGAGTTCATCTTCAATCCTTCAGTGGTTACCGCAATATTGCCTTCGCATTTCTCTTGAGACCCGTCTCAAATTGAAAAGATAGGTTTCATGATAAAAGCCATTTTCGACGAGACTTCCACACGCCATCCGTCTTTTGTTTTCGATAATCCGAGTCCAGCGAATAATCAACTGCGTGCAAAATTTTGATGCATTTACCTCATTCGATATACTCTTGATCTAGATTTCGTTGAACGGTCTTTGATTTATGCATTTTTGGGTGAACAAATTGCTTGATCAGCATTGATATATGATAGTAATCATTGACGTGGTGAGGCTCAGAAGTAGCAGATTCATGGAAATCAGTTTGAGGATTCGTATTCAATGGAGTTTATACCATATGCTACAAAAACACAGTTGATAGTTGTCGTCGGCGCGTGCGAGAGAGCCTGCGAAAATGCCCCTTTTAAGGAGATGAATGTGAGGGCTGCCTGGAAGAGATGAAACATTCCTCTCGGTATCAGTGCAAAGTTTACGATTGCGTAACCTCGAAAGAAATAGATACATGCCTCGAATGCGAAGAATTCGATGAATGTGCACTCGTCTGGGACCATCGAGGCTGTGTCCACTGATAGTCATCAATTCCACAAGGCGCCGGGATACACGCGAAATGGATTTGTAGAGCTCTGCTCACTGAACTTTGGAATTCCATCGGGTATGGTATAATCCTTACCCACTACAGCTTCTGGTTTGAGATGCCTGGCATTCAAAATTTTTGAATCGAAATATTTATTTTTGAAGGTGATGAGATACACACGCATATGGAGAAGCACTTTCGGTTTACTCTCCCCTTCTTCCTTTTAATTCTTAAATGAAGTAGGTTTAGATAGTGAAACATGAAGCTCTCGACGCAGTCGATTTACATTCAAGAAGGGGCGTTCAACCTCCTCATCGCGCCGGAAGAAGTAGCGCTGACCATATTCAACGAACACCTTGATCTTCAGAATTATCTTCTTCTCTATATCTCTGGAAACTATTCAACAATACTCAGCAGACTCAATCGCAGATTTAGCGAGTTCGACGTGCGTCGGGCGTTCACAGTATTTCAACTGATAAAGATCCTCAAAGAACACCACCACTCATTTATCTTCATCGAATACGACCCAACACTCTTCTCAGAACATGAAGAGCTTTCAGATCAAGTGCTTCTCCTGCTGCGGGAGCTTGCCTCCTCAACGACCGTTCTGCTTTACTCGCCAAGAGTCGATCAATTCATTCAAGCTGCCTCTGAAAAAGCTCACCGCGTTTTCTTCGTGACAGAATTCGATCGTCGTGTGCGAGAGAAAATCCCTCGTCCCGTCCAAAGAAAGCTGGAGGAATTCGCATGGGTAGGAGTACGGAGAGTATAAGGATGGAAGTCAAGCGAACCGCCAAACGGTGGGAAAAAGCTGGCAGAGCACTGAAGGAAGACGAGAAAAAATATGCAGAGCGCCTTGCTGAGATGATTGAAAAGCACTCGAGCGACGTCTTTTACGCATTCGACGATCCCCTGGAAGCTTCAGTTTTTGCCGTCTTCGTTGAAATGATGAAACGATTGGAGAAAAACGATGTGGATCTTTGATTCTTCATACGGAAAATGCGTTGAACTATGGGTTAAAGATAATAAGACAAGGCACGTTTGTGAAGGCTACTCTCCACCATTTTTTGTCCACTTCCATGACAAACATCTGGGTTCCACGATTGCAGAATCAATAGCTACAAGATACAAAGTCGAAGAATGTTCGTTCAGGACAATTTATGGAACGCTCGATGGCTATGCGGTTTACGCACCTATTGATGTGGCGGAAAAGATCGAAAAGCAGACGAGATTCGCATCTGAACTCTTCAACGTCGATCTGAGAAAGGATCATCGTTTTATTGCTGAGCGCGGTCTCCCCATGTGCACCGCTGCTGGAGAATTTCGTTATTCTCTGGACTTTGATATGCCATTGGTAACGATGACCCTGCGTGTTGACGGGAACCCACAGACCTGCGAAATTCATTTGATTGAAGTAGAGAGCGAAGAAAAGACTGTGCTGATGGGGAGAGAAAAACAAATCCTCTCAGACTTTTCATCGCTTCTGTATACCTTAGATCCGGATATCATGCTCTTTCCATATGCAGATTTATGGACCCCAATCATTCTGAGAAAGAGTAGAATCTATAAAATTGAAGTTCCGATGAGCAGAAGCGGAAGGTACCATGCAATCTCTTCCAAATCTTACTGGAGTTATGGTAAAGTCAACTACCGAGGGAGCTCAATCATACCACAAGGGCGCATTTTGATCGATACGAAAAACAGTTTCACTTACTCAGAGAGTGGGTTGGATGGTGTGATTCTCGCATCACGATTAACTGGATTGTCTCCAAATTTCACTTCCAGATTCACTCCCGGCACGCTGATCTCTTCATACGAGGTCTACGAGGCCATCAGGCGTGGAATCGCAATCCCGTTCAGAAAGAGTGATGCTGAGCAGCTACGGCGCTTCAGAGACTTAAAAGCAATGGATAAGGGAGGAATGATATTTCAACCTGAGCCAGGTCTCTACGAGAACGTATATCAGCTTGACTTCACATCCCTTTATCCCTTCATCATTGTAAAGTATAATCTCTCGCCAGAAAGTCTTGAGGGAGAAGTGAGGGGGTTTCTGCCAGAAGTTATTGAACCTCTCCTCAAAATGCGGCTCTTGACAAAAAAGAAGAAACGCTTCAATAAACGATACTCCCAACTTGATTCAATACTCAAATGGATGCTCGTGACCTGTTTTGGATATACAGGGTACAGAAATGCAAAATTCGGTAGCATAGAGGTGCATGAGCGAATCACCTCCGCTGCTAGAGAGATCCTGATCCGCGTCAAGGAAATCGCGGAATCCATGGGAATGGATGTCCTTCATGGAATTGTTGATTGCCTCTGGGTGAAGGGAGAAAATGTGGAAACATTCAGAGAGGCAGTTGAGAAGGAAATAGAGATACCGACAGAAATTGAGGAATACAGCTGGATCGTCTTTTTGCCGATGGAGGATGGGAGCGGAGCATATAACCGCTATTTCGGGCGCCTATCAAACGGAGAAATGAAATTAAGAGGCGTAATGGCAAGAAGAGATGATGTGCCGATCTATGTAAAGAAGATGCAGGAGGAGATGTTCACGCTGATGTCGGGTTTGGAGGATGCCAGAAAAATGTTGATGATGAGAGCGAGCCTCGAGGCTCTTTATGATAAATATGTTAAGGCTGTTCCAAATGCTGATCCTCAAGAAATGAAAATCAGGAGAAGAATCAGCACACTCAATTATGCAAAACGCTGTCTTGAAGCCTCGGCGGTGAAGGCACTTTCTGAGAGCAATATCCCAGTAAGTCCAGGTATGGAAATTGAGTATCTCGTTGTAGATGCAAGAAAATGGATTGTTGATGCAACTTCGAGCTCAGCAAGCTTTGACGTCGAGTTCTACCAGAAACTGCTCGCCAAGGCTTGGAAAGAAGTGGAATTTGCATTTCATTCACCCCTTTCCTCTCAAAACAATCCTACCAGTATAGACACGCAATAAGGTGGCAAAACCCACAATACAGAAGTTTTACATTCTGCAAATCAATATAACATCTAGCTTTGGAACCCCAGTACAATTTTTCCTCGAGTTCTTGCATATCGCAACATTTAAAAGTTCATCAAGTCACAGGTTGCGAAATCATTGATATATTCTTGTTCCAATTCAATGACAATGCATTACGTTTCAGGACTTCTCTGGACGCCGAACGGACTCGTCAAGGGCCATATAGGGTTCCAGGAAGGAAGGATCATTGAAATGGGACGAGAAGAAGCCCGAGAAAACATCGCAAGGGGAATCATCTTACCTACCATGGTCAACGCGCATACACATATCGCTGATTTTCTAGTTCCCTTTGACAGCTCCCTCACCCTTGAAGAGATCGTTGCACCTCCCAACGGATTGAAACATAGGAAATTAAGAGAGATTCCCCAAGGCAAGCTGACAGAAGCTGTGCGAAATCTCGCAAATTACATGCTTCAGCGAGGTACATCGAGATTCGTAGATTTCCGAGAAGGGGGTATCAGAGGAGCTTCCGTGTTGACTCAGGTTAAAAATCTTGGTGCAAAGCCTGTCATCTTTGGACGTCCTTCGTCGCTAGAATTTTCCAAGGAAGAGATGGATTCCTTGATAAAAATCGTAGACGGTATTGCTGTCTCATCAATCTCCGATTGGGATTACCCCACATTGAAAGACCTCGCAGATTATGTAAGAAAAAAAGGGAAAAGATTCGCACTTCACGCCAGCGAAAGAGTCCGTGAAAATATCGATCTGATTCTCGATCTCAAACCCTCATTTCTTGTTCATATGACTGCCGCCAGTGATTATGATCTTGAGCTCTGCGCACATGAGGGAATCCCTGTTGTTATATGTCCCAGGTCAAACATGCTTTTTGGGAAGATACCTCCAATCAGCAAGATGATCGAGAAGGGGGTAAAAATCGCGCTCGGAACTGATAATGCGATGTTTGTCTTGCCAGACGTGCTGCAAGAAATGGAATTCGCTGCAAGACTTCTCAGACAACAAGGATTGAAAGATCTTAATGGCCTCTTAAAATCAATCATAGAAACAGGGCGAGAGATCTCAGGGATTAGTGACAAAGTTGAATTTTCTGAGGGCGAAGTATGCGATTTCATGGTCATTGAATCCAAGGGCGGCGATCCTATTGCTGACTTTGTATTCAGAAGTACATCTTTTGATCCCATCGCGGTCTGTATTGGTGATAACTTGATCGTGAAAACACAATTGCTCGGAGATCTAGGTGCAGAGAGCGACGAATCGAGAGTATAATTTTAGTACAGATTTTGGAAATGAAATTTGAGTCTGCCATAATTTAAAAATTTATTGAAAATGCAAAAATAACTAAAAAGAAAAACAAGCGGTTAATTAGTCGCTATAAACGACTTATGACTCTTGTGAGAAAATGAGTTTCATTGTTTTCTTTCTTCGTCCCATTCTTTGAACAATTTTGTAATTCCTTTCTTTGCGACGGACCACGCAGGAACTCCACCTGTTAATACGGCAACCTGCAAAGCCTCTATGATTTCTTGCTTGGTGGCACCGTAATTCTTTGCCACTTTTGCCTGAGGATAAATGCAGTCTTCACACATCCTCACCGCAACACAGGCCAGGGCGATCAACCTTTTGGTTTTCTTATCGAGCGCACCGTCTTCTACCATGATCTTGTCCATATCTCTGATCAAAACCGCTAGATCTGGATTATACTCTTTGATATGCTCAAGCGTTTCTGGTATATACCCGCACATTTTCTTTCCAAGCTCCTTTACAGCCTCATCAGCTTTATCGGATCTCTTCTCTTTTTTCATAATTGAAGTAATGGAAGGAGTACGTATTTAAAATTGAATTTGAATGAAAAATGAGTTTTGAGCGGCGAAATTGAAAGAATGCCTGTTTATGAAGGCTTTTTTGATTCTATATGCATTTTGCCACAACCGGAACAAAAGAATTTAAATTATCATCGCACAATAGCTATCCCGCCCAGATCGAGTTGGTAGTTTGGTAGATCGATAATAAGCATGCTAACAATCTGGGAATTCAAAGACTGTTTGAGGATGTATAGTAACACACAAAAAGTGGAGAGGAAGAAAGATGGTTCTATTCAAAAGGATACTAATACCCACAGATGGAAGCGAGTATACAAAAGCAGCAATATCGAAGGGTCTGGAACTTGCTAAATTGATGAATGCAGAAGTCACTGCGATGTATGTTGTTGATCAGACATCCTTTATCAATTTCCCTATGGACTCAACAATGGTAAGCGTATATTCTCTACTGGAAAAAGAAGGGAAAGAAGCGGTTGATTATGTGAGAAAAGAAGGAGAAAAACTCGGCGTGAAAGTTGAAACTGTAATTGAAGAAGGTTCGCCTGTCCGAAAAATTGTTGATGCTTCAAAAAATTTCGATCTCATTGTTATGGGAACGCTTGGTCGGACAGGGTTTTCTAAACTGCTGCTTGGAAGCGTAGCGGAAAGGGTCGTTAGATATGCAGATTGCCCGGTGATGGTTGTGAGAGCCACAAGGAGGGATGTTCAATGACGCTTATCGAGGAAGTCATGACGGCAAATCCCATTGTAGCGCAGATCCCAAGCAGTCGAAACGAAGTGCTGAAAATTATGGTCAAACATAACTTGACAGGTTTACCGGTGATTAGAAGGAATGACGGTACCCTGGCAGGAATAATTACAAGACAAGACATATTTGAAAAACCTGACGAGGAGCAATTGGCACTTATAATGAATAGAGATGTGCCTACAATAGGCCCAAAAAACGACGTTAAAAAGGCTGCAGAAATTTTCATGAGTGGAACTATCCGTCATTTACCTGTTGTTGATGGGTCAAAGTTAATTGGAATTGTGACTCCAACAGATTTGCTTGGCCTTGTAGAGAAAGTTGCAACAAATATTCCTGTCGAGAAGGTCATCAGGTCTCCATGTGTCCCAATATATCAGGACGCACCTCTTGCTGTCGCCCTGGTAACATTCAAAGTGAGTAAGGCGAGTGCAATGCCAGTTTTAGATGAAACTGGGAGACTTGTAGGTATCGTCACTGATAGAGACATTTTCAACAAATCCTATGTAAATGGTTCAGTGGCTATGGCGGACCTCGGTATCGGACAAGATGAGGATGAGTGGACTTGGGAAGGGCTGAGGAACGTGATGAAACTATGGTATGAGGTGTCAAAAATCGAACTACCTGGTCTACCAGTCAGAGAGATCATGGTCAGAGAGCCGGTAACTGTTTTCAAGAAAACCAGCGTTGCTGAAGCTGCGCGAATAATGAGAAAGAACGATTTCGGACAATTGCCTGTGCGTGATACAAAGGACAATTTGCTTGCAATGATTTATGATACGGATGTTATTTCAGTGTTATTGGGTGAGGAGTAATGGACGCAGCCGATATACTTGCGCTATGCAAGCGAAGGGGATTCATATGGCCAGCCTACGAAATATACGGAGGCGTGGCTGGCATGTACGATTACGGGCCGCTGGGCGTGACAATGAAGAATAACATCATCGAAATCTGGCGTAGGGCATACACGCTTGGTGAAGGCTTCATTGAAATCGACGGGCCGACGATCGGTCCAGAGATAGTTTTTAAAGCCTCTGGCCACGTCGATGCATTCTCCGATTCTATCGTTTTCTGCATGAAATGCAAAGAATCATTCAGAGCAGATCACTTGGCTAAAGGATTGCATGAAAATCCTGATTCACTTTCCAATGAAGAACTTGGCCAGCTGTTGAGAGAAAAAGGCGTGAAGTGCCCTGAATGCGGTGGTGAGCTTTCAGACGTAGAAGACTTCAATCTCATGTTCAAAACCACGATAGGTCCGGGTTCCGGAAGACCTGGATTCTTGAGACCTGAAACCGCCCAGGGGATCTTTGTGGATTATTTGCACCTTTACAGATTCGCACGAGAAAAACTCCCATTCGGCGCGATCCAAATCGGTCGAGGTTATAGGAACGAAATATCGCCTCGGCAAGGAGTCATCAGACTAAGGGAATTCAACATGATGGAAGCCGAACTTTTCGTTGATCCAGAAAACAAGACGTGGCCACGATTTGAGAAGATTAAGGACAAGAAAATGAAGCTTGTACCCAACGACGGTTCTGAAGTGGAGATCTCGGTTGGCGAAGCAGTTGAAAAGGGGATGATCGGCAACGCAACCTTAGCATACTTCATGTACTTCACTCAGGAATTTTTGAAAGCTGTTGGTATAGATCCCGAACGCTTGAGATTCCGTCAGCACCTGCGCACGGAGATGGCGCACTATGCATCAGACTGCTGGGATGCAGAAGTCCTGCTTTCTTACGGATGGACGGAAGTTGTTGGCATCGCTGATAGGGGTTGTTGGGATCTTTCAAGACATATTGAATACTCCAACGCAGACCTCACCGCCTTTATGAAGTATGACGAGCCTATCGAAGTTGAAAGGGAGGTTCTCAAGCCGAAATATGAGTTACTCGGTCCAAAATTTAAAGGCAAATCGAGCAAAATAGGAAAGCTCCTCGAACAGCTCGATCCTTCGAATATCAAGGATAGAAAGGTCACTGTCGTAGTTGATGGCGAGAAAATAACGATCGATGACTCATTCTTTGAGATCGCACGGGTTAAGGAAAAGATAACTGGCAAGAAAGTGGTTCCGCACGTTATTGAGCCTTCCCATGGATTAGATCGCATATTCTATGCCTGCCTTGAACATGCATATAGCGAGAAAAGTGACGGGTATGTTGTCCTTAGGCTTAAACCTGCTATAGCTCCGATCAAGGTGGGAGTATTCCCTCTGATGGCTAAGGACGGGCTCGATATCAGGGCAATGCATATTGACGAGAGGCTGCGACAATGCGGCATCAGTTCATACTACGACGATTCTGGGTCTATAGGAAGGAGATACGCAAGAATGGATGAAATAGGAACACCGCTGTGCATCACCGTCGATTATCAGACCCTTAGTGATGGGACCGTAACTATTAGAGATCGTGACACGGCAGAACAGATCAGAGTCCATGAAGATCGAATTATCGATATGGTCAACTTATTACTGCAAGGAACGCCCTTCAGTGAACTTAAGATGCGCTGACAGATTGAATCAATTTGCAAGAATTGGCAGACCAAAACGAGGGGTATGTATACAAATTGGAGACTGAGGCGCATCTAAATACAATTACGTTGATATAGTTATTATACAAAGAGGTGGACGGTTTTGAAGGCACAAAATGTTGAATCTGTACGATCACAGGAGCAAATCCGTTCAGTGCTTGATCTTACTAAAGCCGGAGACATTATGTCGAAGGAATTCGAGACGATCGATCCAGAAGCGACACTCTCTGCGATCATCTCGAAGATGAAATCACTTGACCTTCACGAAATACCCGTTGTAGATGACCAGAAGAAATTCATGGGAATTGTCAGTTATGCGTCTCTTATCAAAAGAAAAAACCTTCCGCTCAGCACAAAGGCGAAATCAATACTTGCCACGCCACCAAAAATAACCACCAGCACTCCGTTAACCGAACTTGCAGAATTAATCGTTTCAACTGGTTATAGACAAATGCCCGTCCTCAAGGGAAAGAAAGTCGTTGGCGTTGTATCAAGAGAAGACATTGTTCGAGTAATTCCAAAGGTCAAAGAACTAGCATCCATTTCCCTTTCAGAGATCATGACAACTGACGTTCAATTTGTTCATGAGAAGGATTCCGTCAAGAGAGCAGTTGATCTTATGTCAAAGCTGGAAGTCAGGACATTGCCAGTTGTTGGCGAAGATGGAAAATTGACAGGGATTTTGGGAATAAAAGAAATCATCAATTTCAATTGGCAAGGGAAGCAAAGGGAGACCGTAGGGGAGCTCGTCGGTAGCAGCAACCCAGTCGAGATTGAAGTCGGGTCATTGGCGATTGATCACCCCTTGACAGCAAATCCACGAACCACGCTCGAAGAAGCGATAAGAATCATGCTGGACAATAGAATATCCACGCTGCCTATCGTGGAGGATGAGAAACTTAAAGGGATTGTTACAACCTACGACATCGTGGAACTCGTGGCTTCGTTCAGGGCTAGAGAAATGGTATATGTGCAGATAACGGGTTTGGAAGACGAGGATCGTCTTTCTCTCGATGTAATGGACGAAGAAATCGAAAGAGAGCTGAAGAAGATTGCCAAGATAACGAAACCTCTATTATTCACACTCCATGTGTCAAAATATAACGAAGCGGGCAATGTTGCGAAGTACAGTCTGAATGCACGCTTGATTACCGCAGAGAGGATCTTTGTTGCTAAATCAACGGAATGGAACCTCATGAAGGCAACAATATCACTTATGCATACCCTTTCGAATAAGGTCAGAGAGTCAAAGGAAGAGGCGATAGACCAGAGAAAGAGGAAGCAGTATTCTTCCTGATAGAAGTCAGGGCAATCTTTTTTAGTGCGCCCATCTTATTTCCCCTTCCTATGAATCAGTACGATCCCGTGCCTACGGAAAGGAAGTGGCAAAAAAAGTGGAAGGAATGGGGCATTTACCACTTCGATTTTTCTTCAGCAAAGCCGGTCTTCAGTATCGATAATCCACCCAGATACACATCTGGCGCTCTCCACCTGGGCCATGCCACAGGCTATTCGCTTATCGATTTTGCAGCTAGATATAGGAGAATGAGAGGCTACAATGTTTTCTTCCCGCTGTGTTTCGATGTTAACGGCACGCCAACGGAAGTTAAGGTAGAAAAAGAATATGGCATCACGAAGTTATCCATTCCAAGACAAGAGTACATCAAGCTATGCAAGAATTATGCTGAAAGCTTTATCGGTGAAATGACAAGGCAATTTGAGATCCTGGGCACTTGTATGGATCCAACAATTTATTATCAGACGGACGCTCCGTACTACAGGAGAATCACCCAGATATCGTTTCTCAGAATGTTGAAGAAGGGGCTCGTGTATAAGGGTACATTCCCTGTGAACTGGTGCCCAAGATGCATCACAGCTCTTGCTGATGCTGAAGTTGAGTATGAAAGCAATAAGACCTTCCTCAATTTCATCAAATTTAAGATCAAGGATTCTGATGATTTTGTAATCATTGCAACTACGAGACCAGAATTAATCTGTACATGCCAGATAGTAGCGGTACATCCTGACGATGAGAAATACAAGGCACTCATCGGGAAAACTCTTCTTACTCCAATTTACGAAAAACAAGTCAAAATTATCGCAGACCCAAAAGTCGATCCGCATTTTGGATCTGGTGTTGTCATGATTTGCACGATCGGCGACAAGGATGATCTAGAGTGGGTGATGAAGTATGGCTTATCGCTGGAAAAGGGGATCGATGAGCAGGGACGTATGACTGAGATTGCCGGTCCTTACGCAGGCCTCAAGATAAAGGAGGCTAGAAAGCGCATATTAGAAGACCTGAAGAATGCGGGTCTCCTCGTCAAACAAATTGAAATCGAACAGAATGTTGGAACTTGTTGGCGATGCCACGAACCTATAGAGTTTTTGCAGATTCCCCAATGGTTTCTCAAAACACTGGACTTCAAGGAGGAAGTATTAGCAAAAGCCGATGAGATCAGATGGTTCCCCGAATTCATGAAAGTCAGGTTGAAAGACTGGATAAACTCGCTGGAATGGGACTGGGTGATATCCAGACAGAGGTACTTTGCAACGCCAATACCAGTGTGGGAATGCGTAGAATGCGGGGAAGTCGTTCCTGCCCGAGAGGAAGATTGCTATGTTGATCCGACGGTAGATCCACCGCCTGTTGAGAAGTGTCCTAGGTGTGGGGGAGCATTGAAGGGATGCGAAGACGTTTTTGACACGTGGATGGATTCGAGCATCTCGCCTCTGTACAACACATTCTGGATGAGAGATGAGGAGAAATTTAGGAAACTTTATCCCATGTCGCTCAGACCCCAGTCACACGATATAATAAGGACGTGGGCGTTCTACACGATACTTCGTGAATTGCTGCTTGTTGGAGAGAGGCCTTGGAACGAAATCATGATACACGGATTCATCATGGCACCAGATGGTACACCAATGCATGCATCAAAGGGGAACGTCATTGATCCTATGCCTATTCTCGAGAGAAATGGAGCAGATGCATTGAGGTATTATGCCTGTACGTGTTCCCTCGGGGAAGACAATGCGTTTAGGGAAAAAGACGTGATACACGGGGGAAGGCTTTGTAATAAGCTCTGGAACATGGGTAAGTTTGTCGGCAGCATCATCAAGGAGAAACCTATATGCGGAGAACTGAGAACAGTGGATAGATGGATTCTATCCAAATATAGCCGCGTCGTGAAGATGGTAACGGAATACTGCGATAATTACGCATTTGACAAGGCGGTTCGTGAAATTGAGCAGTTCGCATGGCATGAATTTGCGGATCATTACATTGAAATGGTCAAATACCGGACTTCAAATGAAAATGATGCCGGTGCCAGATACGCGCTGTATACAGTTTGCCTGGGTATAATGAAAATGTTCGCGCCGTTCCTTCCGCATGTTACTGAGGAGGTCTACCAAACAAACTTCAAGAAATATGAGGGCGACGAGAGTATCCACATCTCATCATGGCCGGAGCCGTTGTTCGTGGACGAGGTTGAGGAGAAAAAAGGGGAACTTGCAAAAGAAATTATCAGTGCGATCAGATCGTGGAAATCAGAGAAGGGACTTGCACTCAATCAGCCTCTTGGCATGGTTGAGCTCATCGGAGAAGGCGTGGACATTCTTTCAGAATGCAAAGATGATATCATGGAAACGGTGAGAGCGAAGGAGCTGAAAATGGTAGGGGATGCGAAGATCGAGGAAATCATTGTTGGTATCAGACCAAACAAATCAAAAATAGGGCCTAGATTTAGGGAAAAAGCAAAAGAAATCATGTCGGTCATTAATCAACTCAATAGCAACGAGATTTTTGAAGCGATTACAAAAGGCGAATTGAAGGTGGTCTTATCGGATGGCAGCGTCGCAAATATTGAGAAAGACATGATAGATGTTGAAAAGAAACTCATGCTTGAAGGATTCGAAGTTGATACACTACAGATAGGCAGTGTGTTGGTGGCTGTTAGACAGTAAGGACTAATGTTTATAAAGATCTCATAACTGGTTGCGGTCGCAGCTCCTTTCCTTTGTAGGTAGTCCTCTCTAACGCTTTTATTACACTAAATGCAACATCCTTGTGAACTTCGAAAACTGTTTCTTCCTCTCCTATATCAACCACTCCAATCAAAATCTCTCTGATTTTTGCGCTTGAAATGATCATATTAATTAGATCATTAATCCGTAGCCCATCTTTTCTCCCTGCTCTTATTTTTATCTTGACCATCCCGAAAATATCCTGATATTCATCGAAATCCCATACTTTCTTGACGACGTCCTTCCTGCCTGTTTCTGGTACCTCACCTTTTTCGATTCTTGTCTTGCCGAATTTCTCGATGTCTTCGAGGATTTCTTGTTCATGAGAGCTCACGAAAGTGATAGCTTTTCCAATTTTTCCTGCCCGCCCAGTTCTTCCTATGCGATGAACGTACCATTCGGGACTTTCGGGGATGTCGTAATTGATCACGAGGTTCACATCTTCTATGTCAAGCCCTCTTGCAGCAACATCTGTAGCTACAAGTATCTTAACTGCTCCTTTTCTAAAATCCTGAATGACTTTTTCTCTTTTTGCTTGCGAAAGGTCTCCATGAATCGCCTCTACTGGATAACCATATGATTTGAGACGGTTGTAAAGCATATCAACCATCTTCTTGGTTTGGCAGAATATGATTGCTTTAGGCTTTTCTTTGTCGAGAACGCGACAGAGTGCCCAAACCTTATTCTTCCTTCCCACATTAAAGTAGATTTGTTTGGTGGAAGGTAGCGTAAGTTCATCTTCGCTTACTTTCAGTGTTACTGGGTTATTCATATGCTTTGCTACTAATTTCATAATTCCCTCGGGGATCGTTGCTGAAAAAAGAGACGTATGTCGGTTTCTCGGAAGGCGATTGACAATGAACTCAATGTCATCGATAAAGCCCATATCCAGCATTCGGTCGGCTTCATCAAGAACAAGAAAGCGCACGCCGTTGGTTTTAAGTGTCCCGCGTTTAACATGATCAATTATCCTACCAGGCGTTCCAACCACTACTTCTATTCCCTTGCGCAGTTGTTCAATCTGTAAATCAATAGATTGACCACCATATACCGGGAAAGATGATATACCAGCATATTCAGCCAATTTAGCCATTTCCTCAGATACCTGGATAGCTAATTCCCGTGTCGGAACTAGAACCAGAGCAATCGGCCTACCTATGCTTCCAGGAGTTTTCTTGAGAGAAACAATATGTTGAATAAGCGGAATCGAAAATGCTGCAGTCTTACCAGTACCTGTTTGCGCTTGCACGACGGCATCCTTTCCTTCTAGCAATACTGGGATAGCTGCCGTTTGCACCGGCGTCGGTTCAAGAAAGCCAGTCTTATCGATGGCTTTCAATATTTCATCAATCAAACCCAATTTTTTGAAGCCATTTTGCATTGATTTCACTTTATCGAGATAAATGATATTTATAGCATTAATTAAACACTGCGATATCGCCAGTATTAGCGTGATAAGAAAAAACAAAATTTATATTCGGTCATTGCGTTCAGAGGAAAGTGTTCAAAAGCGGGCGTAGTGTAGCTGGTTATCACTTAAGCTTGCCAAGCTTAAAACTCGGGTTCGAATCCCGACGCCCGCACTGATCATTTTCCGTCGCATCTTTTTCTATCATGAATGATGATTAATTTTTTGAGCGTACTAGTGAGCAATTCTTTCATCTGAAGATAAGCCAATCCCCCTACTGGTATTAGAGCATGTTTGGATATGAAAAACAGTAAATTGAGGTAGAAATCAACGAATGTTACCCTCACATCGATTATTTTACTCTGTATCAAGCGCGCTGAATCGATTTACCGCAAAAACGTCCGATATATTCTACAGCGATTCTCCTTGCATTTTCAAGAAAGTCTTCGCTGATTCCTGGCACGCCACATATCATCAGTACGATCTCCTCCGTATTTTCGGTCACTTTGGTAGATTCTGAATCCCGATAGGGATAGACGGCAATTACTTTTCTCGAATCCGTGATAACGATTTCATTTCCGTTTAATTCGATGGGCATCTTCATTCCTATTCCCAGAAACTTCTCATCCTTCTTTGCAAATCTCATTTGGAGTTCACCTTCAATTTTCCTTTTATCAAAAGCGGCCAGCGGGATTCCAGATTTGATTGAGGCGAGGTTGTACGCGTCTACCAGCGTATTTATGAGAGGAATACGTCCGTTTTGCAATATTCTCCTGATCAGTGCTTCGGATGAAGGTCTGGTTTTCGTTGGATCGATTCCAATAGCCCAAAAAAAGTCTCGATATGCTCTAAAAAGCGGTCTCTCTTTCAATCCATCGATATCGTATTCATTTACCACTTCTTGGAAAACTGACTTCTTGAAATTTTCTAGTTCTTCCGAATACTTGGCAACGATGAGGCCGCCCAACTCCTCAATAAGAACACTTAACAATGGAAATCGATTGCGAATTTCCTCCGAATATTTTAGAATCACATTCGATAACACTTCCTTCTTACTTAAAGCATTATTCTTAATTTTTGACCTGCTTCGGAAAAGGATATGCTCGACTTGGGAAGTGCACATGCTTGAAGATCATGATGCTGGAATTTCATCATTGAGTCTTTTGCTGGCCGAACAATACTTCCAAATGGGAAGATCCACAGAATAATATCCCATAAAAATCTTGATCGTCGAAGCACAAATTCAGGCAAAAATACTAAATAGTCATAGTGCGTCACGATGATTACTAAACTGAATACCTCAGTTGGTGAAGCATGAGAGTCGTAGGAGACGTTTGGTTCACCAAAGTGAGGGGAGTTTAGGAAATAAGTAAACGGAGGTGAACCAGACGATGTATAGCAGGCAACCGCGCGAGATGCACAAGGCTGTTTGCTCTGACTGCGGTAAGGAATGCGAAGTTCCTTTTAAGCCGACAGAGGGGCGACCTGTCTACTGCCGCGATTGCTATCAGAACCACCGCCCTGCAAGGCGGAGCAGGTACTGATTGATTTTTTTGAACGGCGAATTTTTGCCTTTCTAAACCTTCTTTTTTTCCTTTGAATTTCATATTGATCTATTTCCTGCATTCCAAAGTAGATACTGAAGTAGTTATTAACAAATTATTTAACAATTGAATCCAATCAATTCAACCACTAATGGGGGTGCTTAATGGAAGGGAAAGCGTTAATTCAATATCCTCCTCATTTAAGGTGGATGCTTCGGCGGGCTCTCGATGATCCTGAGAATTTTTGGGGTGAAATTGCGAAGGAACTGTATTGGTTCAAGCCATGGGACAAGGTCTTTGAGAAACTCAACGACTCATTTCGATGGTTCTCAGGGGGCGTAACGAATATTTCTTACAATTGCCTCGATTATCATGTAAAAAGGGGGTGTGGTAACCGCGCAGCTATCATTTGGGAAAGTGGCGAGGGAGGTTGCACCCGTGTTTTAACATACAATCAGCTTTTGTTTGAGGTTGAGAGATTTGCCAGAGCGCTTCGCGCTCTGGGAGTGAAGAAAGGTGACAGAGTTACCATATATATGCCGATGATCCCAGAGGCAATAGTAGCGATGTTGGCAACTCTGAGAATAGGAGCAATACATTCTGTAGTTTTTGGGGGCTTTGGATACGGGGCCCTTGCAGAGAGGATCTCTGATGCAGGTTCTGAGATTGTGATTACCGCAGATGTTGGATATAGAAGGGGAAAGCGGATTCCTCTCAAGGAGACCGTGGATCTAGCGCTGAAAGAAGCGAAGGGCGTGAAAAAGATAGTAGTTTTCAAAAGAGAGAAAGAAGACGTTCCCATGACCATCGGCAGGGATATTCTCTGGGAGGATGCAATTGATTTGGGAAAAGGCTCTGATTCGAGCGTAGTTCCAATGAAGGCTGACGAACTAGCTTTTATTTTGTATACATCAGGCACTATGGCAAAGCCTAAAGGAACTGTTCAACCGCATGGCAGCTACCAAGTATATGTTTACGCGATGGGTAAATGGGTCTATGACTTGAAGGAGACAGATGTATGGTGGTCAACCTCAGACATCGGTTGGATTGTTGGTCATAGCTATGTTGTCTACGGTCCTCTTCTCACCGGCTGCAGCACAATCATGTATGAAGGTGTTCCAGACTATCCTACTCCAGATGTGTGGTGGGATATCGTTGAGAGAAATCGTGTTACACAGATGTGGATTTCGCCAACTGGTGTGAGGGCCTTGATGCAGCACGGAGAAGAGTGGCCGAAGAAGCATGATCTTAGTAGCATTCGACTTATCGTGTGCGCGGGAGAAGTCCTCAATCCACCAGCGTATGAATGGTTGGCAAACAAGGTCTTTGATGGCAGAATTCCTGTCATTGATCACATGTGGCAAACTGAGACAAGTGGCCCCATTGTGGGAAATCCCGTAGGTATCGCGACGCTTCCAATTCTGCCAGGTTCAGCTTGCATTGCACTTCCAGGCATAGATGCGGATGTGGTTGATGATCAGGGGCGATCGCTACCGCCTGGCACTGAAGGCAATTTTGTAATCCGAAGACCGTTTCCTGGCCTAACGCCTACTATATGGAATGATCCCCAAAGATATAAGCGCGATTACTGGTCACGCATTCCAGGCTGTTACTACACCGGAGACGGTGCTTCAAGAGACGAAAATGGCTATTTCTGGTTCGTCGGAAGGTTCGATGAAATTATCAAGATCTCGGCGCACAGGGTCGGGACTATAGAAATTGAATCAGTTCTGCTTATGCATCCCGACGTGGCTGAAGCTGCAGTTGTTGGCGTTCCTGATGAACTCAGGGGTGAGGTGGCCTTCGCCTTGGTGGTTCTTAAACCTGGAAAAACTCCAGGTGACCGTATTAGATCAGAACTCAAAGAGCTCATAAGAAAGAATATGGGCGCTGTGGTCGTCATGCGCGATATCGCATTTGTGAGCAAACTCCCGAAGACCAGAAGCGGAAAGATCATGAGGAGAGTTATAAAAGCTGTGATTGCGGGCCAACAGCCTGGCGATACATCAACTATCGAAGATCCCGCAGCAATAGATGAAATCAAGAGAATACTAGAAATCAAGAGTGCACGCGTTGAATGAAATCCAGCCTTGATACATGAATTAAGTGGTTTACGATCTAGTATAAGATAGTGAGCTTATATGACAGAGTATTAGAAAACTCAAAAAATGGAGAACAAAGGGGGTTCCGAGATACGGCGATCGTGAAAGATTGGAGGGAGAGGTGGAAAGAAAAATTAAAGTCAGCGTCTGAGGCCGTGGAGTGCATCGAACGCGGAGAGAGGATTTTTATAGGTACTGGTTGCGGAGAGCCACAAACCCTACTTAAAGCGCTCATTGAAAGGGCTGATCATCTTGCCGACAACGAATTCATTCAAACGATCTCTCTTGGTTTGACACCGTATCAGGAGGAGCGGTTCACAGACAAATTTAGACTTAATGCGTTCTTTATCGGTCCTAATGTCAGAAATGCTGTCAACGAAGGTCGATCTGATTACACACCTATATACCTCTCAGAGATACCGAGGTTACTTGAATCTGGAAGAATACCAATTGATGTAGCGCTCATTCAGGTGTCTCCTCCTGATGAACATGGATATTGCAGTCTTGGAGTATCAGTTGATATCACAAAGAGTGCAGCCGAGCATGCTGATAGAATTGTGGCTCAGATCAACTCCTACATGCCGAGAGTGTTGGGGGACAGCTTCATTCACATCTCCGATATCGATTATATTGTCGAGGCAAATGAACCACTACTCGAATGGCGTGCCGACGACGGGGGTACGCCGGAAGAGATTGACCGCATTGGGAAATTCGTTGCTGAGTTAGTTGAAAATGGTGCGACGATTCAAACAGGATATGGTTCGATTCCTGATGCGGTTCTTAGGCATTTGAGAGATAAGAAAGATTTGGGAGTTCATACCGAAATGTTTTCAGATGGGATTATCGATCTTGTAGAATCCGGCGTCATTACTGGGAAAAAGAAAACGATACATAAAGGAAAGATTGTTGCTTCCTTTTGCATGGGCACGAGAAGACTCTACGACTTTATTGACAACAATCCAGTTATTGAATTCCATCCCTCCAATTACACAAACGATCCCTGCCTCATTGGAAAACACGAAAAAATGGTGGCGATCAACTCTGCGCTCGAGGTCGATTTGACTGGCCAGGTTTGCGCCGATCAACTGGGCTACATGTTTTACTCTGGTTTGGGTGGGCAGGTGGATTTTATGCGTGGAGCGGCCAGATCTAAAGGCGGGAAACCGATCATTGCTCTGCCATCAACTGCGCAGAACGGAAGGGTTTCAAGAATTGTACCAAGATTATCCGAAGGAGCTGGTGTAACGACTACGCGAGGAGATGTGCATTATGTAGTAACAGAATACGGTGTGGCCGAGCTGCATGGCAAGAGCATCATGCAGAGGGCACTTGCATTGATAAATATCGCACATCCAAAGTTTAGAAAAGAGCTTCTTGCGGCTGCGAAATTTCACCGATATCTTTTCCTCGATCAATCAGAAGTTCCGTATCAGGGAATGCCTTATCCCGCAGAATACGAAACCTATAAGTCCTTTGGCGACGTGCAGGTTTTCTTCCGACCGATAAAGCCAACAGATGAAGGGATGATGAAAGACCTCTTCTATTCGTTCTCCGAAGAAACTGTTTATCAAAGATTCATGGGACCTAAGTTGGCGATGCCTCACAGAGAGCTGCAACATTTCGTAAACATCGATTACGATACGCGCATGGCGATCGTAGCAGTGATTAGAGAGAAGGAAAGAACGGAAATTATTGGTGTCGGAAGATATGGTCTAGATAAGAAGACAAACACTGCTGAGGTCGCACTGGTAGTTCGGGATGATTGGCAGAACAGAGGCATTGGATCATTCCTCATGAACATGCTTATTAGAATTGGTAGGGAGAGAGGAATAAAGGCCTTCACCGCAGAAGTCTTCGCTGACAATAGACGCATGCTGAACCTCTTTTATAAAACAGGGCTGAAGGTCGAGACACGGTGCGAAGGCGACACTTACTTTGTCTACATGCCTCTGAGCTAAGACCTTTATTTGAATTGAAAACGACTTTTGGTCGATGCTCGAGATGATGAAAGATTCATGAATCTTACGTAGGTTCAACGAATTCTTTCAATCATCCCGACATACCGAGCTATCCTTGACTGGTGTTCGGACTCGTCGTTTACTAAACTATTCAAAGTTGCAAAAAAGTGCCCAACGTCCTTTTCTGCGATTAGGTTCTTCACATCGGAACGTTTCAATGCCTCGAGTATGTTCTTATATAGATCATAAGCTAGTTTTTCGTATTTCGAGAGTTCCATCATAATTTCTAATTCAGTCTTATTCTTGAAAACAAATTCTCTTGGTTTTATCGGAGGCAATGGACGATCGGTACTCCTTTTCACTCGTGAAATGAGATCTTCAACCATTGCCCTATGCTGTTCTGATTCAGATATCAATCCGAAAATAACATCCCTGAATTCATCTTTTTTTACATTGATATATGATTCCCATTGGGACATTTGCTCAAATCCAGATTCGATTTCGAGCACCCTTTGAAGATAGGATATGAGTTCGTCGCTATTCCTTATTTCTACCATATTATCCTAAACTCCAATTGTATCAGATTATTAAATTTTTGGAGACAAAATGCGAAATCTGCGTGCAATAACCAAACTGATCTTCGACCCTTGAGTAGTCGTGATGAGGCATTATCAAATTTTTTTTGATTTTCTAGTTTTGATGATTTATGAATTTTGTATATAATGGCGAGTTCAAAATTTAGATAAATTTGCCGCATATTAAGTATCTTGATGCCTATCAAGAAGCTGTTGCTCAGAATCGGCGCTTTCTGCGGATTAATTGGTGCCCTCGTGTTTTCGATTATGTGGATAAGTGCAGCCTATGTAGATTCGAATTGGGTGCTTGGCGAACAGACTCTAAGCGAACTGGGCGGCGATCGTCCAGGCCGTGATCTGTTTAACAGTGGTGTGATTATCGAGGCTTTGTTGAGTATACTCTTCGTTTTTGCTCTGAGAATCTCATTCGAAAATGATAAATTGGGCAAGTTAGGCACAGACGTTTTCTTCTTCGCTGCTATCTCATTGCTAGGGGTTGGCATATTCCCAATAACCACAGGTATTTATCACACCATTGCGAGTTATGGGTTTTTTGGCTTGGCACTTCTGGCATTGGCAATCCTAATTAAACCGCTTCATAAATCCGCGATTTTCGGCAGACTTTATTCAATGCTCACACTTATCGCGATAACAATTTCACTGGTATTTGTTTTCTTAACAAGCATACCATTGGCGGAAGCGGTTGCGGTCATTTGCCTGCTCGTCTGGTCATCTGCCGTGTCAATCAAGATGGTCACAGTGAAACTCACTTAAAGACAAGATTTGAATGAGAATCGATTGCGATTGATTAAACAAGAGAACTACAATCTGATTTCCTTAATCCTGCTGGCTATACCGATATGTGATATTACAACTACCTTCCCTGCTCACCATACATGGTCCCAATGGATTTTTTGGAGTGCATTGCTTACCAAAGAGAGGACATTCTTTTGATTTCATCAGACCGCGAAGAACCTCTCCACATCTGCATCCTAGTATGAATTCTTCGGTTGATACATTCGCAAGTATGTTTTCATATTTTTTGCGAGCGTTGTAGTCATCGTACTTATCCTTTAATTCAAGAGCACTCTCGGAAATGATCGGGAATCCCCGCCATTCTCGATCAACTGTCTTGAAAACCTCAGAAATAAGCGAGAGAGCCTTCTGGTTGCCCTGAGGTCGGACAACACGAGAGTATTCATTCTCTACAGCTGAAGTTCCTTCTTTGACCTGTTTCGCAAGCATGTAGATGCCCACCAGTAAATCGAGAGGTTCAAATCCAGCAACGACCTGTGGGATCTTGTATAGTCTTGCTATGTCCTCATACTGCTTGAGACCTATTATAGCGCTGACATGACCAGGCTGAATCAGTCCACTTACCCTGATTTCACCCATATCAAGAATCGTCCTGAGGGCAGGGGGGATCAATCTGTGCGAACTTAGAATAGAAAAGTTCAGTGGTGGCTGTGAAAATATTGTTGACGCCGTCGTTGGAGCGGTCGTTTCAAAACCTATCGCCATGAAAACCACTTCCTTTCCTGTGGTGGCGATCTTCACTGCCTCATCGATTGAATAAACAACTCTGATGTCGCATCCCTCTGCCCTCAGATCTGCTAGAGATCCGTTCGGAGTTGGAACGGCTAGGATATCGCCAAAGACAGCGAGTGTAATTCCCGCCTTTGCAATCGTCATGGCCTCCTCTATTTCACGTGCTGTAGTCACGCAGACAGGGCAACCTGGTCCCTGCCTTATTTCGATCCCGACCTCTTCCAGCAAAGATTGAAGGCCATAACGAACCAGGGTATCCTGGTGAGTACCACAAACGTGCATGAACATTGCCTCAACTTTTAGATCTGCAATTTTCCTGATTATTTGCTTCGCGAGCTCCCTGTCTCTGTATCTGAACATCAATACTCCTCCACCCGAATGGATGTGACGCTACAACTTTTTCCCTTAACGATTTCCGCATGATTATTACATATTGGGCACGCTAAAACTGGCGTCATGAAATGAAAGGATTCATCAGTCATGCGATTTGCAGGTCCTTCAAAACCGCAGGCGGGACAACGAATGATGACTTCTTCTTTTTCAATGATCAATTCCGCTCCTTCCAACAACGTTCCCTTCGTCAAGATTTCATATGCGAAACGAAGTTGATCCTCGCCTAGAAATGTCAATTCACCAACAACCATGTTGAGCTCTTTAACTCTTTTTACACGATAATGATTCAGTTCTTCAAGAACACATCGAATGATGCTCGACATTACCGAGACTTCGTGCATTTTACTAATATGACACACACTGTTTCATTAATACTTTTTTAGGCTACCGATCGGGTAAAATTACTGTATTTCGATATTTGAACTTTACAAGAAATAAGTCTTTACAAAGTCAAAGAAAGAAAAAATCTCAAATCGTAATAGATACCATCTGCTCGAATATTATAGAATTCTATTGCTGTAAGATCTAAACCTCTGAGGATTGGGTTTGCTCTTTCAGTGCTTTCTCAAGAGATTTATGTGCAGAGCGGAAAAGGGCTTGGTTGAAAAATGTGCGATATCTAGAACGTAACTGGTTCAAAAACCCTGTTAGAATATTACTTATATAGCAAATAATATAAAGTTTCGTCACGAAATGAATGCCAGTAATAAGAAATCTAAGAAAGAGCTGACGCTCGAAGCCATCGTTGAAGGCAAAAAGATGGAGGCATACGTGGAACATCGCACAAAAGACATGCATGTCTGCTGGGTATGTGGTACGATCGGATACAAGAAGAAACCGATGAAGAACATAGGCAATAGGTGGATTTGTATCGACTGCCTCAAGCATCTTAAAGAAATTTTAGATACCCTTGATCAATGGGAGGCAGAAATAGAGCTGGAAAAGGAGATGAGTAAGAAAATTGACGAAAGCCTTGGCGTCTAGTATAAAATCCTGAGAAAGCATTTACTCTGTGGCGTTCTTGTTTGCAAAATAATCGCAGTATTGGCTTATTGGACAGATACCACATTTCGGATTCCTTGGTGTACATATTCTCTTTCCAAAGGCAATGAATACCGTGTTTATGACTTTCCATAGGTCCTTTGGGACTATCTTTGTAAGAGAGAGCTCGGTCTCTTCTGGCGTCTTTGTATTCACAAGACCTATTCTATTTGATATGCGGTGAACATGCACATCGACCGGGATGGCATCCTTATTGAATCCGTAAACAAGAACGCAATTGGCCGTCTTTCTTCCAACCATCGGAAGCTTTAGAAGTTCTTCGATCTCATCGGGAACGCGATCAGAGTACTTCTCGTGGATAATCTTTGCAATCTCTTTGATGGCTTTGGATTTTGCCTGTGGAAAACCAGCTGGTTTAATCAATTCCCTGATTTCTTCTAACTGAGCTGAAGCTAGCTCTGATGCATCCCTAAATTTTGAGAACAATCGACTTGCAGCGTCATGCGTATTCTCATCTTTCGTCCTATGGGAAAGTACCGTAGAAATTAAGACACGGAATGGGTCTCTTTCAAAGTCATTTGGTGTGCCATATGCAGTACCTGGAAACGCCCTTTCCTGTAAGTGATCAGACAATTTGTTTATTATTTCTATTACTGGCTTCATAAGAATCAAGCCAAACCTTTGCCTCACCGATAGTATAAATCGAACCAGTAATGAAAACTGTATCTCTTTTCGATGCCATTGTAAGTGCTCTTCTAACGGCCTCCCCAACGTTATCAACGGTTTGGACAGTAGAACAGTATTTAGCTAAGTGCTCGGCAACGGCAGATGCATCGTATGCGCGCTTGCTTTTTGGCGATGTGGCTATTGCGATATGGGCTGCTTTTCCAAAATGTCGTGCGATACCATCGAGATCCTTGTCATTTAGGACACCAAGTACTAGAATGATGCGTCCGGTTGCCAGACACATTAGATCCTTTGCCACTATTTCAGCTGCATCGGGAGTATGGGTTGCATCGAGAATCACCATCGGCGAGTCTGAAACCACTTCAAAACGACCCGGCCATTTGGTATTCTCGAAGCCACGAATGATGATCTCTTCTGCTATACACATGCCTCTTTTCATTAATTCCTCAATGCACCCATAGGCAATTGCAGCATTCATGGCCTGATACGATCCTATAAGGGGTATCTTCACTTTTCCTAGTCCCTCGAGCTCAACGTTTGTGCCGCTTAGAGAAACAGATATGAGGTTATACCCCAAGTCTCGCCCCACAATTCTCAAAGGTGCATGTTTTTCGAGACACACATTCTCAATGACCCTTATCGCGACATCAGTGCCATTTGCCGCGATGACTGGGACATATGGCTTGATTATCCCAGCCTTTTCATATGCAATCTTTTCGATCGTAGTGCCAAGGTATTGGGTATGCTCCAATCCAATCTGAGTTATCGCACAGCACTCGGGATGTATAACGTTCGTGGCGTCCAAGCGACCTCCCATGCCTACTTCAATGACAGCTTCGTCAACACTACTATTCGCAAAATATAGAAATGCCATTGCCGTGGTAATTTCAAAGAAGGTCAGCCGCTTGAATGGATCCGAATTTGCCATTTCCTCTGCAATGTCTCTTATCTCTTCCGCCAATCGCAGCATTTCGCTTTCAGAGATAGGTACTCCATTGATCTGGATTCTTTCACGAAAATCCACTATGTGTGGCGAAGTATACAATCCCACCTTGAGTCCTGCTTCTTGCAAGATCGACGATGTCATGGCACATACTGATCCCTTTCCTTTTGTTCCAGCAACATGGATCGTCCTGAATTTCGAGTGTGGATCTCCTAGTCGTTTCAATAGCTCAAGTGTATTTGCGAGACCCAATTTTATGCCCATGTTCTCAAGGCTGAAGAGCCATTCAAGCGTCTCATGATAGGACATGTGATCACGCACTATTTTCCATTACTTTTTGTTTCCTCGAATCTGAGTTTTGCTCAACGAGTTCTTTTAAATGAATTTTCCGCTTACGAGCCGCTTTCTTCATCGTTTTCATTATGCCCGAACCATATTGCGCGGCTTTTTTATCAAGACTGGAAATTTCACCCAGTCCAAGTCGTCGTGCAACTTCCCTTAAAAGACCCTTTCTAACCCCATTCCTCATCCTTTCATCAATTGGTATCTGCAGAACGAAGTCTAGGAACTTCTCATCAAGGTAGGGGTGAACAATCTCTTTATGAAACAATCTTGCTATTTTCCTCTCAGTTTCAACGCCCTCACTTAATAGACGGCTAAGATCCTCTTGCATGCGCTGCAACAGCATTTGGCCCGAGAGCGATTCGTACCTCTTATATCCTGCGAAAAGCTCGTCAGCTCCTTGGCCGCTAACCAATAAGGATTCCCTTGCATTGGATGCTACGAAGTATAGCGGAAGTTCGTACGAAATAACAACAGGATCGCGGCTAGAAATCAGATCCGCCAATACAGGAATTGCATCAACGATCTCATCTTCTGTTACGATAATTTCTCTCAAGGGGATATTCAAAAATACGGATGATTTTCTCGCTGCAAGAATATCATGAGATTCATGTAAACCTACCGTGTAAAGGATTGGATTGGAGCATTTCGCTGCAAGAGCGGCTATTACTGAGCTGTCCAAACCTCCCGAAAACAAGATCGCGCATTCCCTTCCAGAAAGAAGGTTCTCAAGAATACTGCTCATACAATTGATCAATCCTGATTCTATATCGCCTTCGTACATTTCCGAAAACAAGAATCTTATCAACAATATTTTTGTTTCGAATTGCATCTCAATTGTAACATTTCCTTCTTTTTTCCGAGATTTTGATGCTTCCTTTAGATAGCATACACAAAATTCTATGAAAAGGTTTTAAAGAAGAGCAGTATTCACAGAGCTGATGGTTAGCCAGCTAGATTTGTTGTTCAATCCAAGGAGTGTCGCACTCGTGGGCGCCTCGGGTCGACCTGGGAAAATAGGAAATACGATTTTAATTAACCTTATGGACGGCAATTTCAGATTGTACTTAGTCAACCCCAATGAAGCTGAGATCAACGGAATAAAGACCTACAAGAGCATCATGGAATTGCCAGAAGTGGTCGACCTAGCAGTACTTGCAATCTCAGCAAAAATCACCCCTTCGATCGTAGAGGAATGTGTTCGCAAGGGCGTTCCTTTTGTGATATCTGTTGCCGCAGGGTTCGGCGAAATCGGCGAAGAAGGGAAGGCCCTCGAAAGGAAAATAAGTGAAATCCTGAAAGGCTCAAATACGCGACTTGTTGGCCCAAATACATTGGGGATCATAGTTACGGGAAATAAGCTCGACACGCTATTTGTCCCGAGGGAACGAAGCCCAAGGCCCGTTGATGGAGAAATCACATTGATTTCCCAGAGCGGTTCCATCATGTGTGGTCTTTATGAAATGGCTGAGGATATGGGAGTCGGAATCCGCGCATGTGTGGGGCTTGGCAACAAAGTCGACCTCAGCGAAAATGATTATTTGGAATACTTTGCCCAGGACGATCGAACGAAGTCGATAGCAATGTATTTAGAGTCTTTTTCGGACGGGAGGGAATTTATCCGACTGTGCAGACAGATTACGCCACACAAGCCAATTGTGGCAATCAAAGTAGGCTCTACCGAAAAAGGAGCAAAGGCCGCAATGTCTCACACGGGTGCCATGGCATCCAGTTCAGATGCGCTGGTTACTGGGGTATTCAAGCAGATAGGAGTTCAGAGAGCCTATGATGAAGTCGAATTGATTGATATGGCAAAGGCCCTTGCATATCTCGATCATATCAAAGGCGATCGCGTTGCAATTGTAAGCAGTACTGGCGGATTTGGAGTTATTGCAACGGACATCATCGAATCCAAAGATAAGGGGGTTGGGATGAAGCTTGCTGAAATCAGTGAAAGGGCGAAAAGATTGTTAAAAGAAAAGACGCAGTATTATGCTTCAGTTGAAAATCCTATCGATCTCACTGGAAGTGTGACAGACGATATGTATGGCGATGTATTAGAAATCATCCAGTCAGAAGATGGGGTAGATGCGGTTCTCGTGTTATTGCAGCTACAACCTCCTCTGATCACAAATGGTCTTGTCGATATTGCTGAGGAGAAAATAAGAAAGGGAGGAAAACCGACAATTGTTTGTTGCATTGGCGGTAGTATTCCGCGGCCAATGCTTCGCCGTTTTGAACAAAAGAAAATCCCGGCATACAATTCGCTATCTAGGGCTATAAAAGCCCTCCGATGTCTCTATGACAGAGGTCTCTATTTGAAAAGGATTGGTATGATCCAATGAACTCGAAGAGGAAATCATTTAAGAATATCAAGCTGATTTATGTCAATTGTTATGGATAACGTAACAAGAATTGGCGTTTCGCTTGAACCGGAACTTCTCGAGAGATTCGATGAACTAATAAGAGCGAAAAAATATCCTTCACGGAGTGAGGCCATAAGGGATCTTATCAGAAATGCCCTCGTGGAAGAGATATGGGCCGATGAGAATTCTGATGCTTTTGGGACGATTACATTGGTATACGATCACGAAAGGGGCGGTGTTAGAGAGAAATTGCTTGAAATCCAGCATGCTCACCATTCTCAGATTTCATCATCTATGCATATACATATTGATATTCATCGTTGTCTGGAGGTTCTGGTCGTCGGAGGAAAGGTCAAAGATATCAAGGGGCTCGCAGACGAACTATGTAGTGTGCGTGGCGTACTGCACGGGAAGCTGACAATGACGGCAGGTCGCTTCGAAAAGGCGAATAGTCACTGATCCTATTGATTAATTCAGTAGTCAATGCTAACAGATTGGCAATTCTGCGAAACTAGATTCTTCAAAAGAACATAGTATTTTATACATTATTCTTAATGGGCGAGCGACAGATGAAAATACTTGTTATCTCTGAGAAAACCAACGCGGCGGCTAGAATTGCAAGTATACTCGGCCAAGGGTCTTATTCACGAAAGAATCTGTATGGAACTCCTGTTTTCCAGGTATCACGAAATGGGCAAGATATTTGCATTGTTGGTCTAAGAGGACATATTTTGGAATTAGATTATCCAGATGAGCTCAATGACTGGAGGAAGGTCGACATAAGAGATCTCATATATGCCGTTCCCAGGAAAAAGATCATTGCAAGGAATATTGTTTCGGCTCTCAAGGAATTAGCCAAAGAGGCTGACCAGATAATAATAGCAACAGACTACGACAGAGAGGGTGAACTCATAGGACTCGAAACAGTAAAGCTTCTTTCAATTGATCCAAACAAAGTCAGAAGAGCAAGATTTAGTGCCCTCACGAAAAGCGAGATAGAGAAGGCGTTTTCATCGCTGGTTGATCCTGATGAAAAGCTTGCCGAATCTGCTGAGTGCAGGCAGATTATAGACCTTGCTTGGGGGGCGGCTCTAACACGCTTCATTTCTAAAGCCACGAACCAGATGGGAAAGAATTTTCTTTCGGTAGGCAGGGTGCAGAGTCCGACGTTGAGTCTCATTGTTGACAGGCACAAGGAAATTGAACAGTTTGTTCCGACTCCATACTGGGATATTACTGCCACATTGCGAAGTAAAGAGACTGAGTTTACAGGAAATCATCAAAGAAATCCATTCTGGAATGAAGATGAAGCAAAGAGTGTGCTTGAAAAGTGCCGTGGCGCATCGGAAGGAAAGGTGATTACTTATGATGAAAAGGAAGAAAACGAATATCCTCCTGCCCCTTTCAATACAACTACTTTTCTCGCTGAAGCAAACAGACTCGGAATTACTGCGAGCAGGGCTATGAGCATTGCCGAGGATCTCTATACGTCTGGCTTTATTTCATATCCACGAACTGATAACACCGTCTACCCGAAATCCCTTTCTCTAAGGGGGATTCTCGAAAAACTCAAGGAAACTGATTTCAAGAGAGAAGCAGAGGAGATATTGAGCCAGGACCGTATCATTCCATCAAGGGGAAAATTGGAGGCGACGGATCACCCACCAATACATCCAACGGAGGCAGCAACGAAAAGAACCCTTAAGGATGAAAAGTGGAAGATTTACGAGCTGATCGTGCGACGTTTCCTGGCTACCCTTGCATCTCCTGCAAAGATCAGAAACACGAAGTGTTCAATATCCATCAACGGTGAAGTCTTTGATTCATTTGGATACCAGTTGGTTTCAATGGGATGGAGGAAATACTACCCGTATTATAAGATCGTCGAAACATTCATTCCAAAATTAGCATCTGGCCAAAGCGTAGAAATTTTGAAAATTGGGATTCATAAAAAGCAGACTCGCCCGCCACCCAGATATACGCAAGGCACGCTTATCCAGGAAATGGAGCGTCTAGGTTTGGGTACAAAAAGTACGAGACATGAGATCATACAAAAGCTGTACGAGCGCAATTACGTTCGTGGAAACAATCTCATTCCTACTCCAGCTGGCATTGCGGTGGCAGAAGCTCTTGAAAAGTACGCCAACATGATAACAGATAGCAAGATGACGTCTCACCTCGAAAAGGATATGGATGAAATTGCGGGCGGTGACAGTTCGCTTGAGGACGTCGTGCGCGAATCTCAAGATATGCTCTCCGATGTTGTGGAGACTATGGAAAAACATGAGGAACAAATTGGCTATGAGATAAAATCAGCTCTCGAAGAGCAGAAGAGTGTTGGAGACTGTCCTGCGTGTGGCGGAAAACTAAAGATACTGAAATCGAAAGATGGCCGTGAATTCATAGGGTGCTCTGGGTATCCGAAATGCAGGACGAGCTTTTCGAAGCCAAAGGGTGCTGCGATAGAAGCTACAGGTACGAAATGCGACGAGTGTGGAATGCCACTAATTAAGACTATAAGAAAAGGACAAAAGCCAGAGATAATTTGTATTGATCCCAATTGCATAACCAATAAGAATAAGAACTCCATTTCAAAATGCCCAAAATGCGGAAAATCTATGCGATTGATTTATTCTAGTTCAGGAAAACGCTTTCTCGGTTGCAGCGGTTATCCAGACTGCGATCAAACATTTCCGTTGCCACAGAAAGGTCAAGTGAAGACGTCGGAATCAGCATGCGACATTTGTGGGTCACCTATGATTGAGATTGAAATCGGGAAGCGCACTAGAAAGACTTGTCTTAATCAGAATTGTCCCTCCAAGAGATCAAACGGTAAGAAGATTTCTGGTGCATCAAAGAAAAAGAAAAGCAAGGACTAATCAATTATCCTCGAAAGCTTGAATATCACGGGATTTTTTGGATCGACGCAGCAACAATGGACTACACCGTCCTCCTCTCCAAATTCTCTGAAATTCCCTCCGAATCTCAGCGTCGTAACGAAGGGGATCATAACGTAAGTAGCCCAAACACAGAGACCTGGTGGAGGGAATGCACCGAATTCAAATGTATCACCTACTTTGATTCCCATTGGGCACCTTCCAGATCCACCGATCCCTACAACTTCAACTTTTACATTGTATGCCATACCACACCCTTATTTTGTTGCTGCGATCGGGATGCTGGCTACAAGCTCTCTGTAGCTAGCGACATTATTGATACATCCCGGATCAGGAGCCAAATAATCACCAAAGTAGTTATATGCTCTCGCCCTGCAACCGCCACAATGATACCGATAATCACAGGATCCGCAGCTTCCTTTTAGAAGATCCTTGTTTCTCAAATCCTCAAATACCCTATTGTTAAGCCAGATGTCATCCAAATTATCAGTTCTTACATTGCCTACCTTAAGCGGGAAAAACACACATGGCTCGATATCGCCGTTCGCACGTATCGCCATATAAAACCTTCCAGCCCCACAACCGCCGATAAACTCCGTCAGATTGAACAGATTCCCTTCCACCTCAGGATTGTAGAAATGCGTGGGTACAACAATCTTTCCATTTTCTCCGCAACTCTGCAGTGCCACTCGTGCATACTGAGGCGCAGTTGTTAGAAGTTCACATTTTACTTCCTTCAATTTGCCATAAAGCATCTTAAGAAGCTCTTCCCTCTCTTCCGGGCTGAGATCATTTTCCACAATTATTCTGCCTCTGCCAGTTGGAACAAAATTGTATGCCATGAACCAATCCACGCCGAGTGTTTCGCAAAGATCGATGATATCCGGTATCTGATGCAGGTTTCTCCTCGTAACCGTTGTTGAGATATTCACGAAGAAATCTTGTTCAACGGCATTTTTCACTCCTTCGATTGTTTTATCAAATGCACCTCTGAGTCCTCTGAATCCGTCATGCGTTGCAGCGTCAGCGCCATCAATGCTTATCTGCAAATAATGTACTCCCGCTTCTTTCATCTGCCTGGCTTTTTCTGGCGTGATAAGCGTCCCATTCGTTGCAATTGAAACATACATGCCGTGGTCGGCTGCCCGCCTTGTTAACTCGAGCATGTCCTTTCGGACGAGAGGTTCACCGCCCGAAAAAGCAAGAATTGGTATGCCCATAGCTGCTAGTTTATCCACCAAAGCCAAAGCTTCTTCATGATTGAGTTCATCTGCTTGGGCCTTACCAGCTGTTGCATAACAATGCTGGCACCGAAGATTGCAGGCGTATGTCACATCCCATACCACCTGGAACGGTGCCCCGGGTACAAAGGGTCTCCTTACGCCGAATCGGGCGATTCCACTGATAACATTGGCAAGTCCCTTTCTCCAATAAGGATCCTTAAAGCGAGCTTTCATTTCATTTTCAGTGACGCCAAATGCCTTCGCACCCCGCCTCAGAACAGATGCTAGAGGTTTTTCGGCAGCTCTGCAAAAAACACAGGCATCCTCTCTAGCTCCCACGTAAAGCTCGAGCGCCACTTCTAGCCGATTCTTTTGATCGATCTCACAGAACTTGCTCATACCTGAAAGTATTTTCCTCGTCACAGGATTGCCGATCATTGTTCTTAGAACCTGCACCCCTGTTCCGGTTTTCATGCGATCAACCCTTTATCGAGAGCTCAGGGATTCGATATGTTGACATAATCCCTGAGTTTCGATGAATGTTACTAGGGGGGACTACCTTCAATTATCCTATTTATTATTTTCTCCAGAAAGATTTCCAAAATTCAAAAGGAATCCGATGAGCGAATCTCCGAAGACTGGATATATCCCAACACCATCTCTCAAAACTGCGAACCTCACCAGATAAGAATTACGCCGTTTCATGATCGTGCGAATGCTCGTGATTTTCTTCATGATGTTCATGGTCGTGTACATCAATATCTTCAATAACTACGGCAAACTCCCTGGGGCCGATTCTTTCCCGAAGGATCGTCTCAAATATTCTCTCAATTTCTGCCCTTTTCAAGCCATATAGCAGAATGTTGATGACAAGACTCACCTTCCTAATTTCACCCTGGAGTACCCCTCTGCAGCTGATTTTTCCATCATTGCTTGTGATACTACACGCCATGAAATTCCCGTTATCTGACTCTGCGATGCACTTAGCATGGCCAATAAGTGTCGCACCAGCATCAACACATTCTACCACACATTTCGACATAATTCCTTTGATAAGATCCTCAACCTCCGCTCCTGATTTTGGAATTTTTGCCGTGATAAGAACTCTTGCTGCATATGCAGAAAAATCAGGCGTTAGCATGTACCCACCACCATAAAATCCACAACACTATCGAGATTTGTTCCTTCAGTGGCCGATACAGGAATTATGGGACTACTTGATCCAAATTCCTTAATTCTAGATTCCATTTCCCGAATCGCTTCCTCATTTTCAATTTCGTCAATTTTATTGATAAGGACAAGTCCTGCAGCTCGGATTTGGGCTCTAAATGGTCTTTCAAGTGCTTTGATTATTACTGAAAATCGAATGGCATCTACTATGACAACAGTTAGAACTTTGCAGATCGGTGGACCATTATACATCTCGAGAGAGTTCAAAATAGCTTGCGGGTCTGCGATACCTGTCGGTTCGACAATTATGATATCTGGCTCGAATTGGGTAGCCACCGTTTTCAAAGTGCTGATAAAATCAGGACCAAGCGTACAACATATGCATCCGCTTGCAAGTTCCTGAACCCGAAGACCATATTTTTCCATAATTTTGCCATCAATCCCAATTTTTCCAAAATCGTTGACAATTATGACGATTTTCTTGCCTGTTCGTTCAATTATCTTTGACACGGTTGCCAGGATAAGTGTTGTTTTTCCTGATCCCAGAAATCCCGCGATGACAATCAGCTCCATCTTTGACACCCGTCTTCATGCTACTGGTTTCACTTATGGGCAATTACCATACACCATGTTAATAAATATTGCCACAAATCCGGACACACTATCGATAATTTCTTTTCGCTACGATATTTGGAAGAAAACTCTCCTCTTGCAATAAATATCATTTCTTAAAAAAAACAATCGTTGCACATAGGAGTTCCAAGGTTCTTTGAAAGTTAGGATATCATGTAAAAAAAAATGAGCGTTAGTGCGGTTGGTTTAAATGGAACCGTTTTTGAAGTAACAATCCAACCCAGACTGTTTCACTTATTCCGAAATCAAATGGCAAAAATGATAGCAACTTTTATTTGAAAGGTTATGCATGTAAAAAATTCCGAGGAACTAGGTGTTTAAATGGGGCGCGAAATCCTTGATGATAAGGACAAGGAACTTCTAAAGATGCTTGCAAATCATCCTGAGTGGACTTATGAGAAAATAGCCGAAAAAATGGGGATGACTAGCAGATCCGTGGGATATAGAATTGAAAGATTGAGGGAACTTAAGATCCTTCAAAAAGCCAACTTGATTTATTATGATCGTTTGGGGGATTTGATCTATTCGGTCGTATTAAAATTCGATACGGGTCTCTCTTCCCATGATCAGGAACGTATACTCAGGGAATTGAAGAACCATCCAGCTACGATACAGGTTTTCACTGCAATTGGTGCCTTTAGCGCAATTCTTCTTTTTCATGCCGAGAATCCAAGAGAGGCAGAGAAACTCATCAGAGAGCTGATCATAAGTAACCGTTGCTTTTCAGGATACGAAATCAGCCAGATCACCGAGATCTATAGCATCTACAGACACTACTACTGACTTGATGGAAATGATAAGAGTACGATTTGAGCCTACTGGAAAAATTGTCGAAGTGGATAAACCTGGAGAGAGCCTGTTTGAAATTGCGATGCGTGCTGGCGTTCCAATTGAATCAGTCTGTGGCGGTCGTGGCTCTTGTGGAAGATGCCGTGTCGTTGTGACAACAAAAGATGCACCGATTTCTCAAGAAGATGCGAAATTCATTTCTAAAAATGACCTCATGAGAGGGGTTAGGCTCGCATGCAAACTCATTGTTGAGGATGATTTAGTCATTGACATTCCTGAGGAGTATGAAAAGAAGGAGCAGATCATTCTTGTGAAATCTTTTGCACATGTAGATACGGATCCTACAGTCAAGAAAATTACTATTCAAGTTCCGCCTCCTACAATTGATTTCCCATTGCCTGATTTCGAACGCTTGAAGAATTCGATAAAGCAAATCGGGGGATTTCTTCATATTCCTCTGAAAATATTGTCTCTTCTTCCAGACTACTTGCGAAAAAATTCAGAGGCACATATTGTATTAAGACACGATGAAATACTCGGGCTTACTGAGAAGAATGAAGGCGTTTACGGTATTGCAGTCGATATTGGAACAACAACAGTGGTTGCATATCTCATTGATCTCGTCGATGGAAGGGAACTTGCAGTAGAATCTGACATGAATCCGCAGATCAAATATGGCGATGATGTGATATCCCGAATTACGTTCAGACTTGAACGGGAAGAAGGAGTCGAAATTCTCAGAAATCAGATAGTGTCATGCATAAACGATTTGATAAATAGATGCGCTACATTAGCAGGAATAAAAAGGGACGAAATATACGAGGTAGTCATTGTTGGAAATACCGTCATGCACCATTTGTTTTGGGGATTGGAGGTTCAATCATTTGCCTTTTCACCATATATTCCCGTTGTTGCACGTAGCCTCGAAGAGAAAGCGAAAGTCGCCGGCGTTGAAATAAATGAGGAAGGATACGTTTATTCGCTTCCAAATATCGGCGGATTCGTCGGTGCTGATCATGTTGGGGTATTGCTTGCGGTTCGTGCCGATGAAAGTCAATATAATCGCCTGGCTATTGATATTGGAACCAATGGAGAGATTTCAGTCATCACACCTGGAAGAATAATCAGTGCGTCGTGTGCAGCGGGGCCTGCGTTTGAAGGCGGGTGCCTAAGGTTTGGCATGAGAGGAGCAAGAGGAGCAATAGATCATGTCAAAATCACAGAGAACCTGGGAGTGAAGTACAGTGTTATAGGAAATACAAAACCCCGAGGTATATGCGGATCTGGTATTGTTGATGCAATAGCTGAAATGGTGCGGTTAGGGATCATAGACAGATCTGGAAGAATAATGGAGGAAATCGATTCTCCCAGGATTGGTGTCCAAAATGGAGAATCTTATTTCATCGTCGCTTTTGAAGACGAAACGGCAGTTAAAGAGCCAATAGTTATTACACAGAACGATGTCTTGCAAATCCAATTTGCGAAGGCTGCCATGTACGCTGGAACGGAAATTTTAATGAAAATGTCTGGAATTTCTGACAAAGAAATTGACGAGATTCTTTTGGCCGGTGCCTTTGGGAATTATATAGACCCAGCAAATGCGAGAATGATTGGCATTTTTCCAGAGGTACCACTAGATCACATAGTTAGTATTGGAAATGCGGCAGGCTCTGGGGCAAAGATGGCACTCCTCAACAATGAAATGAGAAAAAAAGCTGAGGAAATTGCAAGAAAGGTCGAGTACATCGAACTTGCCGCGCAACCCGATTTCGAAGAAGCATTCTATTCAGCCCTTTATTTCCCGCACAATGACCTTACCAGATTCCCCATCGCATCTTCCGAGATTTCCACAGGGAAAAGAGATTTTTCGTTTAAACCGGAAATTACTGGTGGTCGATGAAGGAAAATATAATCTAATGGTCACAATATCCTTATTCAGATTTGCGTCAGGGAGTGCTATTATGGGGGGTTATGCCGGCAAGATTTTAAGGATAGATTTAGAGCAGAATTCGACAAAGGCAGAGAGATTAGATAAGAAAATTGCGAAAGAGTGTATTGGCGGAAAGGGGCTTGGTGCAAAGATTCTTTTGGATGAAGTCCCAACGCATATAGATCCACTCTCTCCGGAGAACACGATTGTGTTTGCGGTAGGACCGTTGACTGGAACGCGCGCACCTACTTCAAACAGATACGGAGCTTTTTTTAAGTCACCTCTTACTGGGATATGGGGTGAATCTTATTCTGGAGGGCACCTGGGACCTCAAATAAAGAAAGCAGGATATGATGCTGTTATTATTCGTGGTAAATCTTCATCACCGGTTTACATTACTGTTGTAGATAACAACGTCGAGATTCATGACGCTAGCAGTCTTTGGGGAAAATCAACGATAGAAACTGAGGAGGCCGTTCGCAAGGATATGGGCGAGCCAAAAGCTAAAGTCATGACTATTGGCCCGGCTGGTGAGAAGCTTGTTAAGTTTGCTTGTATATCTAATGACAAATATAGGCAGCTGGGGAGGGCTGGAGCGGGGGCGGTTCTCGGATCCAAAAAAGTCAAGGCCATCGCCTTTTTCGGCTCTCGAGAAATCGAAGTTGCTGACGAAGAAAAATTCAACTCTGTCGTGAAAGAAGTACTAGATCGGATTCCAAAAGATGGGCCTCTGACAAAGTACGGAACACCTGTTATGGTGAACAATCAAAACGCACTAGGTGCATTCCCTACTCACTACTGGCAAAAGGGATTTTTTGAATCCTATTTGCGGATAAATGCACCGGCGATGGAAAAGGAGATACTAGATAAGAATAAAGCATGCTGGAATTGCCCAGTAGCTTGTGGTAAAATGTCATCTGTAAAAGACGGAAAATACAAAGGAACAGTTGTGGAAGGGCCAGAGTATGAGACCATTTTTGCCTTCGGCGGACTTTGCGAAATTGCAGACATCAAATCTATTGCAAAAATCAATGAATTGTGCGATGAATTAGGTCTCGATACAATCACTGCTGGGAATGTGATCGGATTTGCTATGCGTGCCTATGAAATGGGACGTCTCAATACAGAGTTTTCCATAAAGTTTGGTGATGATGAAGTTGTGCTCAGACTGCTCAACATGATCTCGAATAGAGAAGGTCTTGGCAACACGCTGGCAGAAGGAGTCAAAAGGGCTTCTGAAGTTTTGTCTCTCGAAGACATCGCTGTGCATGTAAAAGGACTCGAACCGCCAGGGTACGACCCTCGGGGATATAATGGCATGGCACTTTCATATGCAGTTGGAGTCAGAGGTGCCGATCATCTCAGATCAACTGCCTATGCATACGAAATGAGGGGAATCTCTGATAGGTTTTCAGTTTCAGGAAAAGGTAGATATGTTAAGGGTCTTGAGGATAAGCTGGCGATAATTGACTCAGCAGTCGTGTGCTGCTTCGTCAGAGATGCTTATGAGTGGGATGATTTGGCGAAACTCTATACATTTGCAACCGGCATTTCAATATCTACAGACGAAATTCAGTTTGCGGGTGCAAGGGCAGTTGATAACGCCAGGAGATTTAGCACCAGAGAAGGCATTAGTAGAAAAGATGACTCTCTCCCCAGAGTCTTCCATGAAGTTCCCTTTATAGATGGATCTTCCAGAATGCATGTTGTGGTGAGGGAGGATCTGGAGAAGATGCTTGACGAGTATTACGAAGCTAGGGGATGGAACAAAGATGGCATTCCACCAATCCATTAAGCCATAATCATAGATTTTGCCTCTCTTCCATTTCATTCCCTTTTTCATAAAGCGACTTATTTGAGATGATTGTTCGACATTCTCCAGTCGTTATCAGCTTATTAAATGAATGAGTATTTTGATGATTATATTCGATGCGCTTATATGAATTCAAAAATGGAAATTCTCGTCATTAACGATAATCGAAAAAAAGAAATAAAGTTTTTAGAAAAAAACTAGCGTTTGTCGTTTTCCTTTAACAACTGATCCACAATCTCCATCGCAATATCAATCTCTTCTCTCTTAATATTCAGTGGCGGAATGATTCGTATACTGCTTGGACCGCAGAACAATATGAGAAGCCCTCTCTTCATTGCATCGATGCATATCTTATTGCGTTCATCAGGAGCTGGTGCTTTTGATTTCTTGTCCTTCACGATTTCGATAGCTGTCATAAGCCCTATGCCGCGCACATCGCCTAGGATTTCGTAATTCTCTTTCATTTCATTCAAACGCTTCAGCATGTAAGTCCCTTGCTTTGTTGCGTTTTCCAGCATACCTTCCTCTTCGATTGCTTCGATTGTCGCAAGGGCAGCAGCACAGGTAACAGGGTTGCCGCCAAATGTCGTAGCATGAGCACCAGGCTGTTTGATATCGTACTTCTCATTGAAAATGCATGCACTCATTGGCAGACCAGAAGCGATTCCTTTTGCCACAACCATGATATCAGGGACTACATCGAAGTGCTCAATCGCAAACCACTTGCCCGTTCTTCCAAATCCAGATTGAACTTCATCGGCAACAAAGAGAATTCCATATTTTTCACAAATTTTCTTTATCTCCTTCATCCAGGGAAGCGGAGGGACTATATAACCACCTTCGCCCTGGATTGGTTCGACAAATATTGCAGCAACCTCTTCAGGTGGAATAAACTTTTGGAGGTAAAGTTCATCAAGGATCTTGGCACAGTAAATATCACATTCTGGGTACGACATTTTGTACGGGCACCTATAGCAATAAGCAAATGGTACATGCAGAACCCCTGGCATTTCTGGGAAAAATCCTTTCCGATAAGCGGTCCTGCTTGCCGTGAGACTCAACGCTCCAATGGATTTTCCATGAAAGGCACCAATAAATGCTATGTTCCTTGGTCTTCCAGTTGCCCATCTTGCAACCTTTATAGCTGAGTCAATTGCGCCAGCACCGCTACACATGAAGTAGACCTTTTTCACGAAATCTCCTGGTGTAATTTCGTTTAATTTTTTAGCCACTTCGCCTTCGATATTTTGAGAAAGAAGTATACCAGGAAAATGGATAAGCTCTCCGACCTGCCTCCGTACAGCTTCCACGACCTTTGGATGGCAATGTCCCGTATTGTTGACGGCTATTCCAGACTGAAAATCAAGATAGACATTTCCATCAACATCCTCCACATAGGATCCCTGACCCCGCTTTGCGACAACAGGTATAACTTTGTTTGTTGTAGCCAGATACTTTTTGTCTCTTTCGATAATTTCTTTTGCTTTTGGACCTGGTGGCTCAACGACGATTGAAATTCGGTTAAGCTTCTCCTCTGACATTTATATCCTCCGTCTGTTTTCTTTCCAGAACTTGACACTTAACCCATATAATTTTGCTTCCTTACGTCGGTTCAAATTCGGAATTTAGGAAACACGACATTTTCGCTCATGTATGAGCCCTCTATGCCATTTTCGAATATACTACATCGCCACCAACCATCGTGAGAAGCACTTTGATATTCTTGATGTCGTCTGGCTTGACTTCAAGAGGGTTGTCGGTTAGTATCACAAGATCAGCGTATTTTCCTACTTCAATGGATCCTTTAACCTTTTCTTCCCCTGTTGCGTACGCTCCTTCAATGGTCACCATTCGTAATGCTTGCTCCACAGGCACACACTGCTCTGGATGCCATCCACCTTCTGGAACACCTTGCGGATCTTTCCGCACTGCAGCCGCATATATATTCATAATCGGGTTCATCGTCTCTATGGGTGCATCTGTTCCTGAACACATGTGGATGCCGGCCTCCATCATCGATCTGTAAGGATGAGCATACTTTTCCCTTTCTGGGCCAACGAGTCTCGGTATCCAATGTTGGCCTTTCATTACAAATACGGGTTGAACGTTGGCAATTATATTCATTTCCTTGAATTGCCTGATGAGATCTGGTGCATGTATTATGCAGTGACTGATCTTAAATCTCGGATCTCTGACTTTATATTTCCCAAGCGTTTCGCGGAATATTTTCAGAACAGTTTCAATAGCGGCATCGCCTAAAGCATGAATATCTACTCTAATTCCATGTTTGGTCGCTTTATCCACGAAAGCATGAATCTCTTCGGGCTCAACCCGCATGACTCCCTTTGTTTCTGGCATATCAACATACGGTAATCTCAATGCGGCAGTGTGACTACTTAGCGATCCGTCAACGATCATTTTCGCCCCTGCCAGTCTGACCTTGCTAGTCCCAAAACCGCTCATTATACCCGTCTTGATGAGGTAATCCAAATACTGGTAGCCAAGATAGAAGTTAACGCGAACGGGCAAATTACCCTCTGCTTCAAGCTCTTGGTATGCTTTCACCTGCGCATCACCAGCAAGTATGTCAACAATTGAGGTAAGACCCCATTCTGCAGCTCTATCTACGCAAAACTTCAGGGCTGCCTTGCTTTGCTCGTAACTGAACAAGCCAGCACCTGTTTCGAGAAAACCGGGGGCTATGAGATCAATCGCATTTTCAAGCAACACACCCGTTGGTTCACCCTTCTCATCTTTAACAATAGTTCCTCCTGGCGGATCAGGCGTGTCACGCGTAATTCCTTTCTGCTTCATGAGCATGGTATTGATTAGGTAAATGTGCGCATTCCAGTGAATAAGAAACACGGGATGATCGGGTGCCACGCTATCTACTTCCCATCTTGTTGGGTAACGTCTTTCTGCCATGCGTTCTTGATTCCACCCAAACCCCAGAACCATCTCACCTTTCGGCGTTTCCTTTACCTTTTCCTTTATCCGTTCAAGCATTTCTGGTATATCTTTGACGTCAGTAAGATGCACACCTCTCGCAAAATGACCTACGAGCAGTGGATGCATATGCGAATCATGGAAGCCCGGAACGACAGTTTTTCCTTTGGCGTCTATCACCTTGGTATTTTTTCCAATCATTGGCTTTATTTCTTCATTGGTTCCAACGGCGGCGATTCGACCGTTGAGTATACCCACGGCTTCCGCCTTTGACATTTTATCATCCACGGTGATCACCGTGGCGTTTAGTATCGCAGCATCAAGAGAGATGCCTAGACAATCAGTTCCTTTCTTATTACTCATCAACACCAATCCTCCTTCCCTTCATGAATGATTCAATTTTTTCTCCTTCCATACAATTCAGCCGCCCTTACCATGGCTTTGATATTTTCCAAGGGAGTATTCGGCGAAATTTCACAACCAGGCGAGAGTATCATACCTCTGCCGTCTGCAAATCCTTTATCGATGGCATCTTTCGATTCCTGCTCAACTGAATGAGAATCTTCGAGTATCAGCGTGGTTGTTTGATCGACACCACCAACAAGGCATACCCTGCTTCCATATTCTCTCTTTGCTGTTGCCAGATCAAGAGTACTTCCTCTATCCCACCAGTTTATTCCGTTTGCATTTTTATACTCAGCAAGTAGTGAAAAATGAGGTTCCACACCGCAGACATGCAAAATATTTAGACCATCTTGCTTTTTCACCGAAGAGAGAACTAGGCGATCATACTTCTCGCCAAATTCCTTATACTGGTCTATAGTTGTGATTTCACCAGATGCTCGCGTGGTAGCAAAAAGAGCACCATCTGCCCCAGCATCGATGATCTCATCCATATAAGCAATGATGGTTTCGGACATAGTTTTCAATCCCACGTGGAGTAAATCGGGATTGAGAAGTATATCCATCATAACCTGTTCCATATTGCAAACATGAGTTGCGGATGTCAATGGACTGGGAACGTAAGGCATGATGGCGACTTTGTCTCCGAGAGATTTTCTGATCATATCTACGGCTTTTATAGTAACATGCATTCTCCCATCAACCCTGGGATCTAGTGGTTTCAATTTTTCCCAATCTTCAGGTTCCTTCACCGCAAATTCATGGAGCATTGGTGTTAGGTCGGCTTCATATCGCATTCTCACACCCCACCCCTCTGCTAATTGTCCCATATCAGATGTGGGATTTAGTATGTCCACACCGGTTGATTCCCAAAACGCAATTTGCCCTTTGGCCATCTTCTCGCCATTTTGTGCATATTCTTTTGTTGGATATTTTCCAGCAATTGCCCCAATCGTCCAACCCATGCCGCATACTGGAATGCGATCGGGAGACTCCATCGCAAGGGCAGCATGTACCCTGTTTCTTGAATTCATAAGAGGTTCCACTCCACACATTAGTATCAATTTCAGTCCTTGTCCTGCCGAGCTGCGAGATAGCACTGATTGCCTTTCATCAATTCTGAAACCATCTCAACGGCTAAGACTGCGTCCGCAGCGTAGCCATCAGCTCCTATTCTCTTGGCAAATGTGACGGTGACAGGTGCACCTCCCACCATGTACTTTACTTTCTCTTTCAAGCCGGCATCCTTCAACTTAGTGAGAATAACCTCGAGCTCTGGCATCGTTGCTGTCAAAAGCGTTCCCGCTCCTACGATATTTGCATTGTGTTGTTTTGCGGCCTCAATGAATTTGTCGAGTGGCACATCCTTTCCCAAATCATGAACCTTGTAGCCATATACCTGCAACATTCCAACAACAAGGTTCTTTCCAATGTCATGAATATCATTTTGCGCCACGCCAATGACCACCGTACCAGCTTCGCCTTTTGTCTCCATCACATATGGTAGCAACATCTTTTTAAATGAGTGTGTGGCTAATATCAATTGAGGCAGCGCTATTTCTCTTTCTCTATATTTATGACCAACAACATTCATCGCATCGATTAGAACCTTTCCAACCTCTTTACTGTCTATCCCAGCTGCTTTCAGCATCTCGCCGATCTTCTGGGCTTCCCCAACCTTTCCATTAACGACACATTCATATGCCATTTTATATTGATCTTCATTCATCACATTACACCGCCTTATCCCAATTCGATCGCATCCTCGCAACTCAATACATATTCAATTTCCAATGCTTCGTTCTGGTGGCTTACAAATATAGAAAAATGAAA
Source organism: Methanomassiliicoccales archaeon (assembly GCA_038850735.1). Taxonomy (NCBI): domain Archaea; kingdom Methanobacteriati; phylum Thermoplasmatota; class Thermoplasmata; order Methanomassiliicoccales; species Methanomassiliicoccales archaeon. The sequence goes on along the minus strand of JAWCLO010000003.1, from coordinate 30,287 downwards.
GAGTTTCTTGCGCTCCTAGTACTTTCCATACCTTCTTGCCGCATTGATAGCCGCTCGCATATTGTGCCAAGGAGTCTTTGGAGAAACTTCACAACCAGGAGCAAGAACGAAACCGCTTCCATGCTTTGCCTTCTCGCAGGCGTCCTTGATTTCAGCTGCAACATCATCAGGCGTTCCCGTTACAAGGGTATTCGTATGATCGATCCCTGCCATAAGTGCAAGATGCTTGCCATAAGTGGCCTTGGCTTCTGATAGATTTGGCTTCGCACCTCTGTCCCACCATGAGATGGCCTTGACATTTTTGAATTTTCTCCTGTAATCATCAATTATCTCAAACATTGGCTCTACGCCACAGATATGCGGTACATGAACCATTGCTGGGGTTTTCTTGAAGACCTCTTCGTCGTATGGCGCCCCAAACTCTCTGTATTGTTCAACGGTGGTAATTTCCTTGCTCGCGCGCGTCGTAAGATAACCAGCAAAATATGCACCATTATCAACACAGGCATTGATAAAAGCTGCCACGGTCTCTGTAATTGCCTTAAGACCTTTTTTTAGAGCGTCAGGATCTGTAATCATATGCATAAGCGTGTCTTCCATTGAACATACGTGTGTTGTCGTTGTTAAAGGACTCGGCATAGACACGCCAATAGGTACTCTATCACCATACTTTTCACTGCATATTGCACAAGCATCCAGATACAATCTCATCCTTCCGTCTACTTTTGGGTCTAGTGGCTCTAGCTTCTCCCAATCACCAGGTTCCTTCACAGGAAACTTCCCAAGAGCCATGTGAATATCAGGCTCTGCCGGAAGCTTCATTCTTACTCCCCAACCCTGAACGATCAGCCCCATGTCTGAAAGACAGTAGATTGTGTCCCCTCCAACGTGCTCATAGAAGGCGATATGAGCCTTTGCCATGTTCGCACCGCTTGTACCGTACCTTACAACATCCATTCCCGGTACAAAATGCACTTCAAAAATTCCGCCAAAAAGCGATACAGGGACATAATCGGGCGTCTCAAAATTCAGGGCCGCTTCAAACCTCTGCATAGGTGTCATTTCCATTTTTGACCAAACCCCCCTATGTTATTTTTTATACTCTTAACTACTTTATATATACTTGCTTCAAAAATCACATCGCATTTAGTCATTTTTGAAAAAATAATGGCGAATAACGAAATTAGTAGAAGAAGTTAGGATGTATCCTTACTCAAAATTATCCTTGCATCCGCCACCACTACGCCCTTTGAGTTTGCAAAAACAGGATTAAGATCCATTTCGTATATTTCACTGAAATCAACGAGAATGTGCGAGACATTTATTAACATCGACACTATTGCATCAATATTTGCCTTCTCCATCCCTCTATAGCCGTCGAGCAAACGCTTACCTTTCAGCTCCGAAAGCATTTCGAGTGCGTCAATTTCATCCACCGGCGCTAATCGATACGATACGTCCTTGAAAACCTCAACGTTGACTCCACCCGTGCCAAGCATAATCATCTGGCCAAATTGAGGATCCTTCATTGATCCTACTATCAGTTCATGACCTCTGCTGGTCTCAGAAATCAGAACCCCTCGAAAGTCAAAATTTCCAAGCGTCCTTTTAATTCTCGAAATCATGTCTTCGAACGATGACTTCACATCTTCGGTCGAACGAATATTCAGTTTCACCCCTCCAAATTCCGTCTTGTGGACGATCTGGGGGGACACTATTTTCATCACAACCGGATATCCGATCAGCTCAGCTGCCTGTATTGCTTCTTCAACATTCTTGCACAAGATCTCTTTAGTTGAGGGAATACCATATGATTCCAGAACCGCCTTAGCCTCGTGCTCCAAAAGAATCGTTCTTCCTTCGTCAAGCACATTCCTTATCAATCGCGCTGCTTCGGCTTTCAAAGCTAAGCCTCCTTGTGGATGTGGATTCTCCTGCGCTGCAGGAATTGAACATACTCATAGATTGCGCCCACCGCCCTTGCTGTTCTTTCAGGCCAGTCAAAGCACGGGACGCTGCTTTTTTGAAGATAATCCATGTTTTCAAGAGCATTTCTGACAGACACCCAGCAAACATAGGTGGGTTTCTCCAATCCTGATCGAAGACACTCATTGACTCTGTCCGCAACTGCTTTGCAAACTTCTGGCATCATTGCCGCACGCTGAAGTATGATTGGAATTATAATGTCAACTTCATCCGATTCATAAAGTATCTTGATAAGTTGAGAATAGAGTTCGACGAACCTAGGCCATATTGGCGTCATATCAATAGGATTCTTTGCGCTCGCATATGGAGGTATTAATTCCCGAATCTTGCGCTGAGTTTCTTCGGTCAACTCTGGAATGATGAGACCTTCCTCTTCGCAAAGATCTGCCAATTCCACTCCCGTTCCGCCAGAATTTGTTATGATGCCAACACGAGGCCCCTTCGGTAGTGGTTGCCAATCAAGCCCCTTTGCGATATTAATAAGGTCAATACCATTTCTTGCGAAAATGATCCCTGACTGCTTGAAGGCCGCTTTATACGCTGTAAATGATCCTGCCAGTGCTGCAGTGTGTGAAGCTGCAGCTCTCGCCGCTCCAGCAGTCCTTCCTGTTTTTGTCGCCACGATGGGTTTCTTTGGCGTTATTCTTTTTGCCTCCTCAAAGAATTCTCTTCCCTTATTAACCGATTCGAGGAATAGGCAAATAACCCTCGTTTCATCATCATCGCCCAAGTACCTTAGAATTTCGTAATCTTCGATGCCTGCTTTGTTGCCGTGCGCCATGATTTTGGCGAACTTCATGTGATGATCAAGTGCAGATGCGAAAATCGCCATTCCGTAGGCGCCAGATTGGGTTACAAATGATATATCCCCACCTCGCGGCGGTGTTCCAACACCAAGAGAGGCATTCAGTCCGATGTTGCAATTGTAAATTCCAAAACAATTCGGTCCTACCACCTTAATATTCCCTTTATTCGCTGCTTCCATCATATCCTCTTCAAGCTTCTTGCCTTCTGGTCCTGCTTCGCTGAATCCCGCAGTAATCACAACTGCAGCCCTTGTCCCTTTCTGAGCAAGCTCCTCCATGACTTTTGGCACAGCCTTTGCAGGGATAACGATTACGGCGAGATCAATCTTATCTGGAACCGATTTGACATCGGGATAACACTTGTATCCAAAGATTTGGTCTTCTGATGGGTTGACCATGTATATTTTTCCTTGATAGCCTCCTGTGATGTTCTTGGCGAACACGTATCCCATTTTACCTTCCTTGCTTGAAGCTCCGATGAGCGCGACTGATTTGGGATTGAAAATCGCATCGATTCTCTGATCCTTCATAAGCTAGACACCCCTTCACATCATAGGACGAATTTTCTCTTAAGCTCCTCAGACTGAAATTCAAGCTGCCTCACTTTAAGTGGGTCAATTTTTCGAATAAGTTCGACTTCCTCGGGGGTAGGCATGTCCATGACCCTTACCTCAGGGTGTATGACTGGACGGAATTGTGTATTTTCCAAAATCGTATCAACCGTCGTATCGGGATAGAGATAGCGCAGTCGCATGATCTTTGTATCTGGATCGAAATCAAAGACACCCAGCTCCGTTACAACCCAATCTGGACCATTTCCGACAAGATCAAGATCCTTTCTCGTGCCATATGGCGTGATGTGTCCAATATTTGTGATAAAATCACATTTATCCACTAGCGTATAAATGATCCTATCCTTTTTTTTCTGCACACGATGTCGAGTTGTCCAGATAGTATAATTTACACAATCAGCGGATAAATTGCAGCCACCGGCGCCACCGGGGAACTTTATCTTGCATTTATCGGGGGTTCCTATCAAACTCACATTTTGGTTTCCGTACTTGTCGATCTGGGCACCACTGAAAAATGAGCGATCAAGTTCGCCTCTTTGAGCAAGATCAAAAATCTTGTCTACGGTGACCATAGCAGTTCTTCCCTGAATCATTACCCAATCGTTTGTTGTGTAGGGTAAAAATGGTGGATTAGGGTCAACAGCGCTTGAAACCCCTCCAAAGTATACCATGTCTTTTGCATGCGTGAGTTTTGCAAAATACATCGCAACCATTGGAATAGGTGAAGAGACGCCGTGAAAGACGGTTGTTCGATCCTTGATCGTTCTTGCCACATTCACCACAAAGAGCTCGTCAATTCCAACTTCAAAACCGTTACTCATAGGTAAACAACTCCATCCACTTCTCTGGACTCTCCCTCCATGAGGCCAGCCTTCTCATCTTAGCTTCACCACCAACTCTTTGGATATATTCCGAATGATCGCTTATTCCATAGATGTATTTCTCAAGATACTCATTACTAAAAACTTCCGGACCAGCGCTTGCCAACCTTATGTATTCAGCTATGTGAGATCGATCATACGCGTAGTATGGATAACAACTGGTTGGATGAGCACCAAAAGGAACATGGACTACCGAAGTAATTTCATAATATGGCACCGTAGGTCCAATCCTTCTCATTTCTTCTTCCGATATGATCTCCTCGGCAGTCACAATGACCTTCTTTGATGCCCTCATAAAAAGTACGTCAGCTACATATGGCGGCTCAAGTTTGACGTTACCATGCACATCGGCTTTATTGACGTGAATGAGTGCAACGTCTGGTTCAAGTGCTGGCACGAGCACCACTTTCTTGCCACTGTAGGGATCAATGAATTCTTTGTACTCTGGATGAAATTTCATCTCGTCGCTACCCTTTATGCTTCTCATCGGAACGAAGGGCATTCCAAATTCAGCAGCGCGTAGCTGATTGATGATCGTATTACAGCAACTTTCACGAATTTTTACGATGCCGCTTTCGCATGCACGACGATAATTGGGGGCCAAGCCGAAGTCCTGTTCGAAGCTCACATGTGTTTCTTCAACCGCACCGACAATTCCACCGCCACAAGCAAGATCTACGTCGAATCCATGCGCTGTACCGACAATGTGAAGATTACGGCGCTTTTGGCGAATGAGTTCATGAATCATTGCTATAGGTTCTCTTAAGCAAAGTCCGCCGCCAAAAGCCACCATATCTCCGTCCTGAATGATTTTAGCGGCCTCCCTTAATGTGGTCAACTTATTACGATCTACAAAAATTCCCATGATTGATCGCTCCAAGCCAAATGATTGAAAAATTAGACAAAAATACTTTAGTTATAAAGATTTCCTTCAAAAAAAACATCATATCAGGGAAATTATGAAATTCTTGCTGAGGCTGAATTGATTCCATCGAGACAAATGAGTGGGGATTACCAGTGTTCGTCATTTTGCCCAGAAAAATGAGCTTCTAACGACTCAATCTCCCTCGCAATTCTCTGATTTCTGCAAGCAATACACTCGATCTCTTTACCTAAACGTGATTTCAAACGAACAATCGATAAATCGATGTCTGCAATCGAGCCGCAGTGGCACAATATTTTTTTCTTTGAAAATGAGCCAAAAATGCTTTCCGAATCCTGCAAAACTCTTTTGCCACAGGTACTGCCAGAGACCCAATTTTTCGATTCGCGAATTTCAGTCTCCGTATAATCTGAGCTACAGCGAGACTTCGCTTCATCGATGGATTGATACTTTTCTTTGTTTTGATGAGCAGTGATAGCTACAGCTAACCTATCATAGTTCATCATTATATCCGTCCCCCCAGGTCCAGCACCCAGCCGCAGTCTATTTCGTCCTGTGAAAATGACCCGGCAATCTAGGGCTGCAACCAAATGACATCTAACAATATCCTAATTTCCGACTTAAAAGTTTCCTTAACGAACTCAATTCTGCATTTCTTGATGTTAATCCAGTTCAAGACCTACTTTCACTGGCACGTGTAGCTGTAACTGTCCTGCATAAATAGATGTTGATCAATCACATCCTACAAAGAGTTTCATATTCTTTCTTTCACCGTTGCAAATGCTGCGCATGTCATCGTTCTCCCCACCCCTTCAATTTGCCTTAACCTATCGATAACCAATGAACCTATGTCTTCCATTGATTTTCCCCTTATCTTAAGAAGAATGTCGTATTCGCCCGATATCAAATGGACTTCCGTCACTCCAGGTAAATCTGCTATTTGCTGGGCAACCTCTCTTTGTGAAATCTTTGGATTCGGTATAAACGAAACAAGAATGAATACAAGTATTGGTTCGCCTAACTTCACATAATCTGGCACTGCGGTGAATTCCTTGATGATGCCTTTCTCATACATCTTTTTTATTCTTTCATGAACGGTTGCCCTTGGCATATTGACTGCCCTAGAGATCTCCTTAGTTGTTCGCCTTGCATCTTTTTTCAACTCTTCGAGAATTGCCCGGTCTTTTTCATCGATCATCATGAAGTAATTCCAATGAAAGAGATTAATAATTTTGAATTCCGGCGAAGTTTTGCGAGACCGATTACAGGAAAGAGAATTTATTTGATGCCTTTGCTATATTATTATGTAGGCGATTCATGCAAGGTATGCATTCATCAAGGCGTGAATGGCTATATAAGAAACTCGAAAGGATTATGACGAAAATCGAAAATGATGATCTTCCAATGCATATCAAGGAAGTGTACTTGTTCGGCAGTTTTTTGAAGTGCAAGGAAAATCCTCGAGATATCGATATTCTGTTGATTTACGATTCAAACAAGACTGCGAAAAAATACGAATATTTAGATGCTAAGGGACGACCGAAATGGAAATTGAGTGCACTGAGAAGATCACCTTCAAGACTGAGGGCATGTCTAAAAAAGAATTCAGAGCGAACGTTAGATCTTTCAATATGCCCCTCTTTGGAAGAATTCAAGAGAGACTTAACAATGGATCTTGATTTGTACCTCAGAATATGGAGCGAGAATGAAAAAGACTGGAAAACTAAACTTAATGAGTATTTTTACCTTCATCAGAAGATGCCTTGAATTTTACCTCGATTGGAATTCCATTTTTCACACTTTGGGTAACAATACAAAAATCTTCGAATATGTCGGCACAGTGTTTGAGCTTCTCAAAACTGTCAACTTCCGGAATAATTTCAACACGAATTCGAGTAAGACGCAACCTCCCCTTCGCATTGCGCTCCATTGTCGTGTATACCCTGCCGGTAAGAGACTTCACTTCAGCCTTCGCTTTTCTCAGACAGAAGGCGAGACTTGCACATAGGCAGTTTCCAATAGCTGCAGCAAGCAATTTCCCGGCGTTTGGATACTCTCCACTCCCGAGCGGTTTAGGCTCATCAAGAACCAAATCCTGGATTTTAGGTGAGCAAAAAGTAGCGCGGAATTTATAGTCGTCAATGAGTTCTATGCAGACTTCGAATTCGCCTTCGTCCATGTATCAAAACCCTCAACTATATCAATCTACTTCGACTTTTTCAAGCTGTTTGAGAACGTAAGCTCGTATTTCTCTTGGTGTTCTTTCTTCGTAAACCCTTTTTCCACCAGAAATGATTGGAATCTCCGCAAGTCGCATTTCGCTCTGACATTTACTGCACCGAGGTACGTCGTCTCTTGAGAGTGATACCTCATACTCCAGGCAGCCATCACATCTGAAGAGGTATTTTCTTCCACCAAATTTGCCGCGCTTTGCGACCGGTTGACCGTCCTTTTCAACAATATCCATGGCAAAATCTATAGTTCTAGCATTGCTGATGCTTGTTCCAACACCGAATCCATCCGCACCAGCTTCGACAAGCGAAGGAATAACCTTTTCATCAATCCCTCCAGATACAATAATTCTGACATGTTTATACCCTCTGATGTCCATTTCCCACCTGACCTCTCTGATCAGCTCTTGAAATGATCCCTTTCTTGAACCGGGCGTGTCAAGTCGCACGCCCCACAAATTCTTTACAGCCTCGCAGGCCATAATTGCTTCTTGTTTCTCATCTGAATATGTATCAATCAAAGCAACACGAGGGATATCCTTATCAACAACCTCATCGAAGGCCATAAATGCCGCTTTCTGATCACCGAACATGATTATAAGTGCATGAGGCATAGTTCCGCGAGGCTTTTCACCAATCGTCTGAGCTCCTAAGAGCGATGAAACCGCATCGCATCCGCCTATGAATGCCGCCCTATCGATCACAGGACAAATCGAAGGGTGCATGCGCCTAATCCCAAAAGAAATAACCAGCTTATTACCAGCAGCTTTCTTACATCTCGCTGCCATTGTTGCAATGCCACTTGAATGGCACATCATACCGAGCATTGGTGTTTCGTAAATGCAGTATTCAGAATAAGAGCCATTGACTGTAAGAACCGGTACCTTGATACCTCTCGCGGTTCGCGCGCGGAAAACGGTTCCTTCGGGCAGGCCCCAAAGATCAATATTTTTTCCCTCCATCAACCTGACAACTTCTTCCAATCCACAGAAAACTCCCCACTTCCAATTGTTCGGAAGATCTCCGGTAGTGAATTCAGATAATGCCTGTTGGCCCATCATTCCTTTTGCCCTAAGAACTTCGATCGTTCTCGTAAAATAAACGTCTGTAGTGAGTCCCTCGAGTATCTGTTCATCCGATGCCGAAAAAAACCTTTTCAGGATATCACCTTGCTTAATTCTTCGATCCTAGCTTTGTAAAGACGCTTCATTTCATCGAGCGCTCTATCCTGGATCTCGTCAGAAATTGTTTGAACACATTCTTTCGGTATCACTATCTTGTAACCCCTGAAGAAGGCGTCAGCCGCAGTATGCCGCACGCAAATATCCGTAGTCACACCTACGATCACAACTTCTTTGATACCGTGCTTCTTAAGCACTTCATCAAGGTTTGTATTGAAAAATGAACTATACGTCGTTTTTTCTATAACATGATCACCTTCTTTCACTTTGAGATCTGGAATAATTTCGGATCCTGCCGTCCCCTTCATGGCGTGGTCACCCCATATTTCCAACTCTGGATCGGAACTCGAATGCGCATCTCTTGTAAATACAATGAGGTCTCCCCTCTTTCGGGCCGTGTCAACAAGCGTAGAAACAGATGACACTATTCCCCTTGCCCGTTCGCTGCCGAATTTCCCATAAACAAAATCATTAATCATATCAACGACTACAATCGCTCTCTTCACAGCATCACCCAAAATACTAATGAACGATGAATCTTAATACATTTTTCGCACTCTTCCATCATGAACTCCTTTTCTTGATTGCTTCTACTCCGGGAAATTTAGTCTTTGACCCTGAAATGCGCTCGATGAGCAGAAGGCGGTTGTATTTAGCCGTCCTTTCTCCTCTAGCGGGAGCACCAGTTTTTATCTGCCCGCACCCGAGAGCAACCGCAATATCTGCGATCGTCGTGTCCTCAGTCTCACCAGAACGATGACTGACCATCACGTTGTACCCAGAGCGAAACGCAAGATCTGCCGCTTCGAACGATTCCGTGAGCGTACCCACCTGATTAACCTTCAGCAGAAGTGCGTTACCAGCACCTTTGTCTATTCCCTTGCGAAGGCGCTCTGAATTTGTGACAAAAATATCGTCTCCTACGATCTGGATTGAATTTCCGATTCTGCGAGTAAGTTCTGCCATTGCATCGAATGAGTTCTCTTCTACTGGGTCCTCAAGACTGAGAATGGGGTAGGATGAAACCAGCGATACATAGAAATCGATGATTTCGTTTTCATCATATTTCTTGTCATCGAAACTGTATGTACCAGAATCAAAGAACTCACTTGCAGCTGGATCGAGTGCGAGATAGACTTCCTTTCCAGGAGAATAACCTGCCATTTCGATCGCCCTCACGAGAATGTCGAGCGCTTGATATGTTGTATTGATTTGGGGAACAAAACCTCCCTCGTCTCCAACATTAATTGCTGCTGGTCCATACTCCTTTTTGAGCAGAGAGCGCAGAGATTGATAAACCTCTGCTCCTGCTCTCAACGCTTCGGAAAAACACTTCATACCCGCAGGAGCAATCATGAATTCTTGGAATCGTAACTTGCCTCCAGCGTGTTTACCTCCATTTATTACGTTCATGAACGGCACAGGCAATAATGGATTGCCCTTTCCAAGATGGTCATACAGTTCCTTCCCCAATGCAGCGGCACCTGCCTTAGCACACGCCATAGAGACTGCCGTTATTGCGTTGGCTCCCAAACGAGACTTATTTTTCGTGCCATCCAATTCCAGCAGTACCTGGTCAATCTCCCCCTGCGAAGCTGCATCCATCCCCTCCAGCTTTGGGCGAACTATGCAGTTCACATTTTCGACGGCCTTTAAGACGCCTTTTCCGCCGTATCGGAGTCCTCCGTCCCTTAGCTCGATGGCTTCGTAAATTCCAGTCGACGCCCCTGACGGGGCTGCAGCCCTTCCTATCGAACTCTTGGTCTTTACTTCAACTTCAATTGTAGGGTTTCCCCTAGAATCGAGAATCTCTCTCGCCTCAACATTCACAATTCTTGTATCCGACATGCTCTTCCTCCGTTAGAGGTATTATTAGAATCCTGAACGAGATTCATCACCTGAGAGGTTTTAAACCCTCCTCCTCCATTGCATCGATTATTTCCATATTCCTTTCAAGAAGAGCAAGCTCCCTTGTGTCAAAAGCTCGTGGATCCACAGAAAGTATTAAGCGAGATTTAAACTCCATCACAGCTTCTGTGACATGGTGAATCATCCTCAGTGTTTTGTTAAAATCATTGCTAATCACAAGAAACTCAATGCCGTCAATGAGTATGACGCTGTCTCCACTCTTTTCTATAAATCTTATGATAGTATCGCTCAGAATGCTGATATTAGTTGGATTAATGTAAACTTTCCCCAGCTGGTTGCTTAACCATATGATTGGGGTTTTCTCCAGCCCCCAGGTCTTTCTTATGATTTCGGGATGCTGCCTTGAAATGCAGAGACCCTGTATATTGTGCATTACTTGATCCACAAAGATCTCGAATGATTTTTTCGGTTTCTTCTCTTTGATCAAATAGCTGAAACCTCTCTTCAATTCATATCGCATCGCAGTGCTCGCTGGCTTTTCCATTCCATCTGGAACTTGCCGTCCTACTTTTATCTTGGCAAGAAAACCGACGCCTTTCTTTCTTTCTCCAGCTCCCGCTGTCGGGAGAACTGTCTGCGTTGCTTCCAATACGGATTTCAACCTTCCTTCCAAATCCTTATTGTTGAAGGGTTTCCGAATGTAGCCCGCGACAACATCCTGAAGACCGAAAATGTCAGTACTTACGTCAGTTGCAGCTGTTAGCATTATGACCTTCGTTTTCTCGGTAATCCCTTTTTGCTTCAATTCTCTCAAAACGCTCCAGCCATCAACATCTGGCATGGTGATATCGAGAAGGATAAGATCCGGCTTCTCGGACTCCACTTTTGAAAGACATTCTCTGCCCCCAGTTGCAGTAAGCGGTTGATAGCCAGCATTCGATACGAGTTCAGATACAACTTCGAGAATTGCTGGGTTATCGTCAGCAATAAGGACTTTCTTTATCGTCACCGCCTCCTGCGTCCGGGAGCAACGTCGACCCGATGCCCACCATACCAGATTAGTTGTGAACTCTAAAAAACTTGCCCCAGCAAAAAATAATTTTGATTTTTTCCGGACAAAACGATTCACGCGCTAAATCGAACGCGGACCTCTATATCTTAAATATTTTTAGATAAGTCCTCAAAAAATCAAAGCATCAGGCTTTCTTCTTGCTTTCCTTGGACTTAATCCTGAGGCCACTGTAACCACAGCGCCTGCATCTCGTGGCCTTGATCGCATTGCGGGAATAGCACTTCATGCATATTTTCTTGTTTAAGAGCCTCTCTTCAGCTTCCTTGAATCGTGCCATAACGGTCTTGCTCGAAGAATATGAAAGTAATATAAATAAATTCCCAAATCTAAGGGCGACACCTATGCGCAGGAAAACCGGAAATAAAATGGGAAAAAACGTCTATTTAATAGTTTCCCTTAGAAATCTTTTAGCTGGATCCTTTCATTTGTTATTACACTGGTAAATGGCATCCTAGATTTGAGGTCTGAACTTGTGCTGCTTCCCTATCTCAGTACAAGACGGCATAAAGAAAATGTTGCAATTCCATTATAGTAAATCACAAATTCATAAGGGTGATGAACTCCAGAAATAATATCAATGACCATTTTAGAATCATATTCCATTGAATCCGAATCAATCAATAGGAGGACTTTTCATAATTTCTTCATGATCTTGATGCCTTCCCCGCAAGCACTAGATATGCGATGAGGGCTTCAAGTTGAATCCTCTCGTTGCTTCCCTCTACGATCCTAAACTCAATCTCGCCTGTCTTATCGATAAGCTTAACTTTCTCGATATCGGGTATTTCAAGATCGAAGAAGGTCCGATGAATCTGCCTGATTATATCTTCGCCCGATAACCCATAACGAATCATCAACTCATCAAGAATATTCCGCGCTTCCATGAAATCCCCAGAAAGAGCGGTATCCAATAATCGTCGAACTTCTTCGGGTCTTGCCATACCAGCTGTCTGATACACGACATCCACTGTTACCTCATCGTCAATTGATGCTGCGACCTGAAGAGAATTGATTGCTTTTCGCATGTCACCTTGTGCGATATGGGCAATTGCATCAACGGCATCTTCCGTGATTCTGACTTTCTCGTTCTTCGAGATGTACTTCAAGTACTTCCTCACGTCTTCCTCCCGTAGCGGTCTGAATCTGAATACCGCGCATCTCGATTGGATTGGCTCGATGATCTTGGACGAATAATTGCAAGAAAGAATGAACCGACATGTTTTGCTGTATCGCTCCATTGTCCTTCTGAGTGCTGCTTGCGCATCTGGGGTAAGGGCATCAGCTTCGTCAAGAAAAATGATCTTGAAATTCGCATTTCCGATGGGGGACGTACGGGCAAATTCCTTGATTTTTCCTCTTACAACCTCAATCCCCCTTTCATCCGATGCATTAAGTTCGATGAAGTTCTCCTTCCATGATTCGCCAAACAACTCCTTTGCAAGCGCGATAGCACAAGTCGTTTTTCCTGTCCCTGCGGGTCCGGCGAATAGGAGATGAGGAACGTTTCCAGAATCACAATAGGACTGAAGCCGTTCAACGATTTCCTTTTGACCTATGACATCCCTGAGCGATCTCGGACGATACTTTTCAATCCAAATTTCTTTCATCAAAGTCCCAATTTCAAAAAAATATCCTACACAAACTAATACTTTTGCAAGGGTTTTTATAACTCACTACCTCGTAAATCAACAATTTCAATTAAAAAGAATTTTTGCGGTCGACTCCTTTTAGGCCGTTTAAATATCAACAGTCGTTGAGTATGGAGGGTTGTAACGAGGGCTTCTGCTGATGATAATAAAGCATCCAGTTTTTGTTGAATTCATTTCACAATAAGTGTACAAGTGCTGAAGCAAAGGTTCGCAAATCCCACTTTCAAATAGCCAAAGTCATAATAAAGGGGATTGAATTTGCTTACTACCTTTGCACCTTGGTGTGAAGAAAAACAAGTAATTTATTCTCAGTCGCTCCGGATATATGAAACCATTTCATATACTAATCCATTGCAAAGCATTCTCTACTCTTTTCGATTGGGCAGTTTATAATGAAATTGGGAAAATTTTTAAAGTCGACGTCACTTGACTTGCTGTGGCCAATTGTTCGAAGTGCGGAAGATCAGCGGTTACATTCGTCCGTTATAATGGAACTCATTTATGCAAAACTCATTTCCTGGAGTTTGTTGAAAAGAGAGCCAGAAGTGAGGTTAGACGCCAGATCGACCTTGACAAAGTGAGCCATATTTCGGTTGCACTATCTGGAGGCAAGGATAGCTCAGTGGCGCTATATATCATGAGTGAAATTTTGCGAGCGAGAAAGAACATCAGGTTAAGTGCAATATCGGTGGATGAGGGGATCAGTGAATATAGACCTCTTACCCTCGCGAAAGCTAAAGAACTCACGACCGTTCTCGAAGTTCCGCATTTTGTCGTTTCCTTTAGAGACGAATTCGACATTACGCTTGATGAAATTGCAAAAACAGCGCGGAAAAGAACCCCATGCTCATACTGCGGTGTTCTGAGAAGGCGATGCATGAATAGGATTGCAAAAATTAATGGTGTCAACGCCATTGCTACTGGATTGAATCTAGACGACACAGTCCAGTCAATATTAATGAATTTTACCAGAGGAGACGTTGAAAGATTAGCGCGACTAGGGCCTCATGTGAAAATTCAACCCGGCCTCATACCTCGCATTCAACCTCTTAGATCTATTCCAGAGAAAGAAGTCTACCTCTATGCTATGCTCAAAGATCTGCCCTTTTCAGACAATGAGTGTCCATATGCTGATGCCGCGTTGAGAAATGAATATAGAAGTATCATCAATAAGCTGGAGGATAGATCTCCAGGAACAAGGCATGCAATCCTTTCAAGCTACGATTCTATACTTCCAGCCCTCCGAGATTTGCATCCTCCCGCATCTATGAACGTTTGCGCATGTGGAGAACCTACGATTGGAAGTCGCTGCATGGCGTGCGAACTGCTTGAAGAGATGAAAGAAAAGAAGAATTAGATCAGTTCGCGATAGGCGTATGCCTCATGATCCTCCCCAAAACAGTAATGGACTTTTGTAAACTGCTTCTTAAGTTCGATAACGTCCGATTTTACAACCTCGGGTTTGGCTTCTTTCACAACGACTTTCCATATGAGGCGCGCGATTTCCTTCATTTCAGCTTCCTTCATGCCAACTCTCGTAAGCTCCTGCGTCCCCAATCTGATACCGCTTGGTTTCGATGGGCTCTCATCGCGTGGCAGCAGGTTCTTATTTGTAATGATATTAGCTAATTCAAGATTCTTCGCCACAACTTCTCCGCCACCGTACTCAGACACATTTACAGCAATTGTATGAGACTCCGTAAAATCAAGATGAGGACATAGTACATCGAGACCGAGTTCGTATAGTGCTTGACCTAGGGCCTTTGCATTTCTGATTGTTTGCCTGGCATAATCTTTCCCAAAAACTTCCTCTTCGGCAAGCGTGATTCCAAGTGCGGCCATTGCATGAAGGTGATGGCTGCTTGTAACGCCTGGAAATACCGATCTTCGCAGTCTTCTTGCAATATCCTCTGAGATCCCATCAGCAAGAATAATCCCATGATTAGGACCGGGGAATGTTTTGTGCGTACTCGCAGTGATGATATGGGCGCCTTCTCGAAGTGGATCTTGAAATTCACCGCCAGCGATCAAACCGAGCACATGAGCGCCATCATACCATACAACGCATCCTATTTCCTCAAAAACATCCCTCAGTTCCTTCAGAGGTGCTGGAAACAGAAAGAGAGAGAGACCGAACTGGGCAACTACAGGCTTTTTTTCTAGAAGTAGCCTTCTCGTTCCATCAACGTCGATGTTCATATCTTCAATATTCCACGGATATTCAATGCTCCTGAGACCTCTCAAACCGACGGCACCAAACGGCGCCATCGAAATGTGTGCACCATTCGCAAGCGCGCATGTTGAAATCAAGTCGCCGTGATTTGTTAGTGCATAGATAACAGCAAGATTTGCCACTGTACCGGACACGGGCCTAACATCGACAAAAGAGCAGCGGAAAAGCCGCTTTGCGATCTCCATAGACTTTATTTCGACTCGGTCGACAAACTCGTTACCCTGATAGTATCTTTTTCCAGGCAATCCCTCAGCATATCTGCCATGAAAGTCAGAAATCATCATTTCCTGAGCCAGTGGACTAAGTACGTTTTCCGAAGCGATCATGGGTAGCGACTCTTCGAACCATTTGCTGTGTGCCTTTACCTGTTCGCGTATCCAGAAAGCATCTTCTTTCATGAGGTCACGACACGAGATAATGGATATCCGATAAAAAAATATTGGTAATAATTAGCACGGTGCCTCATTAATTGAAAATAGCTCATCGATAAGCTTCATGCAATTTCATAAGCGATTTCCTTTTCAGTTCTTCGATTGAGTTAACAGGCGAGGGATCGATTCCTTTCAGAATTGCCAGGTAATAGCTAATGAAATCGCCAAGAGCCACTCCTTTTAGAATGCAATCCATCGCATCATTACCGGTGATATCCACAATAAGCGGTTTCAATTCCTTCTCAGCAAACATCGCAATTATCGTGTCCTGGACCTTTGAGATAACTGGATCTTGAAAAGACCATCGCAAGAATATCGGGAGGAAGTTGAGAACGGAACTACTCTCAAGCCATCCGACAATCTGATTATGACCCATCTCAGGGATCTCGCCAGAAAAAGCAAGCATCTTGGCATTCTCATTAATTTGATTCTGCCAACGAGTACCCAACGCTCTTAGTCCGCGCTGAGAGTAAATCACAGGCACATATCCAAGAATTCTTCTAGCGAGGATCTTCGCTGGATTCGAACTCTCAGGATTTTGCGGTGATAACTCAGCGATGAAAGCATCGAGGTTTTTCGCTTTTGTTTTTATTTCTGAGATTAAAGACACAGATGCAACTTTCTCGATTACATAGGCGGTGGCACCCAAAAGATATCCAATTGCAACTCTCGGCATGAGACCTCCGGGCACCTCTATAAGCTGAGTCCTCGAAGCCAACGCAAGTTCTTTCAGTTTCCCTCCCGAGGTGATGCATACAACGTCGCATTTGCGCTTCAAAGCGTTCTCAAATGCGGCCAGTGTTTCGATCGTATTACCTGAGTAGCTCACTGCAATGACGAGTGTTCGTCTTCCTGCCCATTTCGGGAGGAATGGTGATCTCTCCACTGAAAATCTACATTTGCAAATATCATGAAGATACTCCGCCAATATTTCCCCAGCAATTGCAGAGCCTCCGAGACCACAAATGCAGATTTCGTCTTTCTCTGTCGCTTCGTATTGGCATTTATCCGCGATATCAATTATCTGCTCAGGGAAACTCAACAGATGTTGTCCGATGCCCGATCTATCCACCGACTTAATGAAATCGATATCGTCAAGCGAAGACATCGTATGAAAGGTAATACTTTTCCCCGTATTTACCCTGCTATTGTAGTCACATTCTTGGAAACGATCTTGAATTTCTTCCTGAATGTCCATCACAAGAAATTCTCCAAAATCTATCAAGATTAGCCATATTATGGCCTTGATAACTTGAAAAATCTGCATAAGGATTGTCGACAAAGCGCAGGAATGTTATAAACAGTACACTGGCATTAGCGTCAGTTTGAGTTTTAATTACCAAATAATTGGTAATTACAAAAGAGATAATATAGTTTCTTGATATGCGATCAATCCGATTTGCAATGTTTGAAAAGATCAGCAGGGCGCTCGAAGATCTTCGAAATGGGAAAATCATTCTGATCTACGACTCCGATGACAGAGAAAGAGAAACAGACATGGTTGTAGCCTCTGAAATGATTAATCCAGATATCATAAGAACACTAAGAAAAGATGCTGGCGGTCTCATCTGTACCACAGTACATAATGATATTCGAGAGATTATAGGAATACCGTATCTTGCTGATATTTTCAGTGATATTTCAAGCCGTTATCCTATTCTATCGAAACTCAGTCCAAACGATATTCCGTATGATACAAAATCAGCATTTTCGATAACTATCAACCACCGCAAAACATTCACGGGAATAACCGACAGAGACAGGGCACTTACCATATCGGAGTTTGCTAAATTTGCCAGGCGGGCGTTGACTGCAGAGAATGGATGGGCCAAGGAAGAATTCGGACACCTTTTTAGATCACCTGGTCATGTGTATTTGTTGAATGCGAGAAAGGACCTTTTGGTCTCAAGATTTGGCCATACTGAGCTCGCCACCGCAATAATGGTTATGGCGAACCTCACACCTACCGCAACAATTTGCGAGATGATGGGCGATGATGGAAATGCTCTGCGAAAGGACATGGCAATTGACTATGCAAAAAGTAATGACCTAGTATTTCTGGAAGGGAAAGATATTATCCGTGCGTGGCACTCTGGTGCGTGGTCCCGATGACTCGGGTAATGGCGACGGGTGTCTTTGACCTTCTGCATGTTGGGCATCTCCACTATCTCAATGAAGCAAAGAAGCTCGGAGATGAACTTGTAGTTGTCGTAGCTACCGATGCAACTGTGAGAAAGAGAAAACACGAGCCTGTCACGCCTGAATCCCTAAGGCTGGAGCTTATCAGGGCACTCAAGCCTGTAGACAAGGCAGTCATCGGTCATGAGGGTGACATATTTAAAGTTGTAGAGGAGATAAAACCAGACATCATAGCTCTTGGATATGACCAGGAATTCAATGAGAGCGAGCTTGAAAAGGAATTGACTAGAAGAGGCATTAGAGCGAAAGTCGTTCGTCTATCGAAATATGAAGACGACCTCAATGGTACTAGAAAAATAATTCAGAAAATCATCGACTGGTATACATTCAAGAAAAAGATTGAGAGGACTGAGGGGAATTATGAAGATAATCGGAATTGCTGACACGACCTTCGCTCGCTACGATATGGGTGCGAGTGCAATCGACGAGTTAAAAAAGACTGTAACCGGCATCAAGATAGTCAGGTATACAGTGCCTGGTATCAAGGATCTGCCCGTTGCTTGTAAGAAGTTATTTGACGAAGAAAAATGTGACATCGTCATTGCATTTGGCATGCCAGGTAGCAAGCCTATCGACAAAACTTGCGCTCATGAGGCGTCGCTTGGGCTGATCATGTGTCAGTTAATGACGAACAAGCACATAATTGAAGTTTTCGTTCATGAAGATGAGGCACCAGACGAGAAGACATTAGCGTGGCTAGCTGATAGGAGATCAAGAGAGCATGCCCTGAATGCGTACAATTTACTTTACAGACCTGAAGTCCTCATCAAGAACGCTGGCAGAGGTCTGAGACAGGGTTATGAAGATGTTGGACCGTTGAGGGAGTGATGAGAATGAAGAAGTTCAATATAGGAATAGTTGTGTCTGAATACAACTTCGACATAACGTCGATGATGCTCGAAAGGGCCAAAGAACATGCGAAGTTTTTGGACGTCAATGTCGCCAAGGTTGTTACTGTGCCCGGTGTCTTTGATATGCCACTTGCCATTAAGAAGATGATCCAGGAAAAGGACATAGATGGAGTGGTGACACTAGGTGCTGTAATCGAGGGCGAAACAGAACATGATGAGGTTATCATGCAGCAGACGGCTAGAAAAATTGCAGATCTTGCACTAGAATACAATAAACCTGTGACGCTCGGTATCAGCGGGCCCGGGATGACAAGGTTGCAGGCAGAGGAGCGAATTGAAAAAGCTAGAGAGGCGGTTGAAGCATGCGTGAAAATGCTAAAAGCACTATCATGAACTTCTTGCCTAACAATTTTTATCAGATTTTCGGAACAGAACAAATAAATTTCGTAGCATGAATTCCTTGATTTGACCGAAGTTCTGAATTTTATATAAATATTTTTCTGCTATATTTTTTCCATGATAATTTATGTCTGGGTGGTCCGAAAGTATAAAATATTGATCGATTAGATGCGAACTTCGGAGGGTAGCCTCCCGAAGTGTGGTAAACATGAAAAGTGAAACAAACAGCATTCTAGTTATCGGAGGGGGGATTGCAGGAATTTCTTGCGCCTTAGAACTTGCTGATCAGGGATATGAGGTATATCTCGTTGAACGAAAACCATCCATAGGCGGCAGAATGGCTCAATTAGACAAGACCTTTCCGACACTTGATTGTTCAATATGCATTCTTGCTCCGAAGATGGTGGAGGTAGCAAGAAACCCGCGAATTCATCTTCTTAGCTATTCAGAAATAGAGGATGTGAAGGAAAACGATGATGGATTTCTTGTGACCATTAACAAGAAAGCACGTTACGTCGACCTAAGTAGATGCACCGGTTGTGGAATCTGTTCAACAGTCTGTCCTCAGAAACATGTGACAGACGAATTTAATGAAGGACTTAGTGAAAGATCGGCAATATATATCCCATTTCCGCAGGCCGTCCCAAGAGTGGCAACCATCGATACACAACACTGTTTGAAGATAATAAAAGGAACATGCGGTGCGTGTGAGAAGAGGTGCCCTGCAAATGCCGTTAAATTTGACGATAAAGATGAACATGTAGAAATCCAAGCTCATGATATCATTCTTGCGACTGGGTTCGATATCTATACAGGAAAATACCTTCAAAGGTACGGATATGGTCGATTCCGGAATGTTGTGACCTCTCTTCAATATGAGAGAATCCTCAGCGCGTCTGGTCCTACAAAAGGAGCCGTCGCGAGACCTTCTGATGGGAGAGTTCCGCTGAAGATCGGTTTTGTGCAATGCGCAGGTTCACGGACTGAGTCCTGCAAACCATACTGCTCAAAAATATGCTGCATGTATTCCACCAAGGAAGCAATACTAACACGGGAGCACCTTCCTGAAAGCGAAATTCTTGTTTTTTATAACGATCTGAGAACACTTGGCAAGGGGAATGATGATTTCTTAAAAAGAGCAAAGGATGAATATGGAATACAGTACATCCAATCACTGATAGGAAATATAGAAGAGGACGAGGACCAATGCATCTATGTCACATATCATGATAGGCAGACTGATAGCATTTCGACCGTAACACTTGATATTCTAGTGCTCTGTCCTCCAATCGTCCCAGAATCTGGTTTGGAAAAACTCGCTGAATTGCTGCGGATCCAATTAGACGAGAATGGATTCATTCAGACATCAGATTCAAACGGACTTAAAACTTCGAATGAACACGTTTATGCTTGCGGCTGCGCAAAAATGCCAGAGGATATTTCACGCACAGTAAGGGATGCTATTGCCATTGGTTCGACGCTCGCTCACAAAGCAATTTTGAATGTTAGAACAGAAGATGATGAGGAGATAGGAAGTATCTCAGAACAAGGTAATCCAAGGATTGGTGTGTTCGCCTGTAGCTGCGGAATGAATATCGGTGCAGTTGTTGACGTGGATCAGGTCGTCAAATATGCTTCGACGCTTCCCAACGTTGTCCATGCAGAAAAGTGTATGTATGCTTGCTCACAGGAAAATCAAATTGCAGTCCAGAAAGCCATTAAAACAATGAAATTGAATAGAGTACTCATCGCTGCATGCAGTCCCAGAAGCCACCTGCAGCTTTTCCAGGATACCTGCTACAAGGCAGGTCTTAACAGAAATCTTGTCAACCTTGTGAGTATTAGGGAACTGGATAGTTGGGTACATCAGAAGGATTGCCAGAAGGCAACAGAGAAAGCGAAGCATCTCGTGAGAATGGGGGTGGCAAGTATCTCGCTTGCTAGACCTTTGAAGCAGATAAGAAGCGATGTCATTCGTTCGGCCGTCGTCATTGGTGGGGGAATTGCCGGAATGAGCGCAGCCTTATCGCTCGCGTCTAGGGGCTTTCCCGTACACCTTGTTGAAAAAACACCCTCGTTAGGAGGGAACCAGAAAGACACATATTTGAAAGATTTAGATGGAACGTTTTCTCATGAATTTGTAAAAAGGCTGACAGATGCGGTTTTGTCATGCAAAAATATCGAAATACTCACATCAACTTCAATCGCCGCAGTTGACGGTTCTGTCGGACATTTTGTAGTTAAATTGGGACGCGGAAAGTTAGATGAAGGGTTGATCTCAGGAGAAAGAATCATAGATGCAGGCGTTATCATAGTGGCAACCGGCGCTGAAATTCTGCAACCTTTTGGTTTTTATGAGTATGGGGTAGATGATCGAATCGTGACCCAGCTAGAATTTGAAAAGATGCTTGTTGAGGAAAATCTAGAGGGGAAAAATATTGTTCAGATTCTTTGCGTGGGAGTAAGAGAAAGCGATGGGAGAACGTACTGCTCTCAGATATGCTGTGAAGTCGCATTAAGGGATCTTATAGAACTTAAAAGATCTTTCCCTTCGTCCAATGCCTACGTACTTTACAGAGATATTAGGATAAATGGTTTTTGTGAGAAGCATTATAAAGAAGCTTGTGAAATGGGAATCCGCTTTATCAGGTTTAGCGAAGAGGAACCACCGCGAATTGATAGAGTCGGAAAGTTAGGCGTGAAAGTAAAAGACATCGACGGTGACCAAGAGATCCTCATCCACACAGACCTCGTAGTCCTTTCTCAGCCTCTCGTACAAAGAAACGATAACAAGCTCATATCAGAACTACTAAAGATTCCGCTGTCTGAAGATGGTTTCTTCATGGAAGCCCATCCAAAACTCCGTCCAGTTGATTTTTCAGTTGATGGCATTTTTGTCGCTGGGGCAGCTCAATTTCCAAAGGGCATTTCAGAATCCATACGCGATGGTCTGGCAGCTGCATCACGAGCCCTTGAAATCCTAACAAAAACTGCAATCGTTCGCGATCCCACGATCGCCGCTGTTGACCAAGATATCTGCACAGGGTGCGCTAGATGCATCGAAGCTTGCCCCTATAATGCTATAGAAATGAAAATTAGAAATCAATTTCTACTGGCAGAAGTGAACCAGCTCACCTGCAAGGGCTGCGGTGCTTGCGCATCCACGTGCCCATCAAGGGCCATATCCATTCACAATTTCACTAGCGATCAAATCCTCTCACAAATAGATGCAGCGCTCTCGGAACCAAGCGCGGATGAGGTCCGGGGCATAGCCTTTCTCTGCCATTGGTGCGCATATGCTGGAGCTGATAATGCAGGAGTAAGCAGATTTCAATATCCACCGGATTTACTTCCGATCAGAGTCATGTGTAGCGGAAGGGTTGATCCATTCCACATTCTCTACGCATTTCTCAAGGGTGCAGACGGTGTATTTATCGGGGCTTGTCATCCTGGAGACTGCCATTACATAATTGGAAATCAGCTGATGAAGAAGAAAGTTGATAATCTCAAGAGAATGATCGAGGATTATCATTTTGACTCGAGGCGTTTGCGAGTTGAATGGATTTCAGCTTCTGAGGGCAGAAAATTTGCTGAATCAATTCAGGAATTCGTTGAGCTTTTGAGAAATCTTGGTCCAAACCCTCTTCGAACTGGTTTGATTACAAAAGGGATTCATACTATTGAAAGGGGTGTGACTTGATGTCAAAGCAACTCGAGACGTATGTCTGGAGTCTCGGAAGGTGTACGGGATGTGGTGCTTGTGTTTCATGTTGTTCTAGAGGAGTCTTATTTTTTCCTCAAGACGAACAGAATCCAGATCACAAGCGAATAACAAAGAAATTCGGTCTAGCGACTGCTAGCGTCGATCCTTGTTTCGGTTGTGAGGCGTATTGCGCTGAGGTGTGCCCTCGGCTAAAAGAATGGGGAGAAGGCAAGATGATCTCAGTCGTTTCCGCCAGACCGCCAACAACAACGCCGCGTAGTAAATATGGAGATTTATTAAGCGACGTGCTGAATCAACTTCTCGCGAGCGCCCTGAGCAGCGGTTTTATCGATGGTGCTATCGTAACTGATGTTGATAAATGGACGTGGCAACCCTTTTCAAGGATCGTCACATCGGAAGAGGAGATCTATGAATGCGCTGCCCATCAATTCATATGGTCGCCCACATTGTCAAGCCTCAATGAAGCCGTATACGAAAAATCCTTGCGAAAGATTGCTCTGGTGGGTGCACCTTGCGTAATAGATGCAGCACGACTGATCCAACGGTCAAGAATGAAGGCACTCGATATCTATGGAAAATCTCTTCGCATCCTTATTGGAAGGTTTTGCTGGGGGGTATGTACTCACAATCTGGTTTCAGAGATTATCGAGAACGAGATGGGAATTTCACCGAGAAACATTGCTATAATGGATAGAACAGGCGCCGAAGAAGTCTTGACGATAACACTAAGAGATGGAACTGTTAGAGAGATCTCTTTAACGAATACCCAAAAATTCCTGAGAAGTGGTTGCGCACGCTGCACAGATTACCTCGCAGAGTCTGCCGACATCTCCATTGGTTATACTGGTTCAAGATACGGATATTGCACTGTAATCACAAGAAACTCTGCTGGTGAGAGTGTCCTCACGAGAGCGCTCCAAATGGGGCGACTTGAAATCACAAAAAGCGTGAATACAAATCAATTGTACATCGCTAAGCGAAACAAGCAGAAAAGAAAAAGATCGCAACTCTATGATGAGGAACTCCTCCTTATGCTTCAAGGGCTCTCGGACCCTGAGAAAAGGGCTGAGGCCATGAGACGTTTTGCGCAGCTTTCTGGGGGATGAAAGAATTGTCGAATGTGTTAGATTGCAGTGGTCTTACTTTGAAAGAAGCAAATAGAAAGGTGCGAGAACTCATAAACCAGTCTCATGAAATTGAAATGATTAATGCCTCTCATATCAATGGTCTTTGTGCAGGATTGGATTTCGGAAAGATAAAGGTCCATTGTGATGTCGGAGATTATTTCGGGATGCTGAACTCAGGCTGCAGGCTCTACGTTTCAGGTTCGACAGGAAAATACCTTGGAGATGGGATGACATCAGGCCGAATCGAGATTTCTGGGAACGCAGGCGATTATGCTGCTGTCTATTGCTGCGGGGGGGAGTTGAGAATCAAGGGATCGGCGGGGGATTTCCTCGGAGCTATGAACAAAGGTGCAACAATAATCATTGATGGAGATATAGGAGATAATACAGGCACATATATGGTTGGAGGTGACATTTTCGTGCTCGGAAATGCTGGCAATGCACTGGGTGATTACATTATTCGAGGTGGCATTTATATCATCGGCTCATACGAAGGTCTCGGTCACAATGCAAAGCAGGACAGACTTAGATCAGCTGATATCGACAAAATAAATTCAGTCCTTCAATACGAAGGACTCACTCTCAATCCGCGTTCCTTCAAGAAGATTGTACCTGCCTCGTTGAGACCGTTTTACGGAGAAAAGAAAACGGTTTCGAAGGGAGATGATGAACCTTGACGCTTGTTGGACATTATTGGGTCACGATTGAAAAGGAAAGGTGCAGGAGTTGGCAGCAACCATGGAAATGCGGTGCTTGTATCGACGCTTGTGAAAGAGGCGTCTTCGCAAGGGATGAAAAAGGAAGAGTCTTTATCGCAAACGAACTTGCGTGTGTTGGCTGCAGAATCTGCATGGAAAAAGGATGTCCGAATAGTTGCATATATGTAAGAGCAGTCACACCAGAGATCATCTCAAAGGGTATATGGACTGTTCAAACAGTCGAGGAAATTCACAAAAAAGCAGAAACGGGAGAGTATGAGATTCGAGGATATGGCACAATGGGCTCAATTCCGCATTTTGATGGTCTCGTTGTCGTCCCATCACAACTAGCTTCAAGACCCCCCAAGGATAAATATAGAGAAAATTTTCAATACGAGGTTGTCATAGGTCAAGAAACTTGCACCAATCCAATCAAATTAAGATATCCATTTGTATTTGCCGCCATGTCATATGGAGCAATCTCCAGAGAGGGAAAAATGGCGTTATCTGTTGCTGCGGCAAAACTAGGAATTCTCGCGAATACTGGTGAAGGGGGGATGTTTCCAGGCGAGGCTCTTCTTGCCCACGGTTATTCCGATGAAGAATCATACAGAAAGGGTATCAAAAAGTGGAATCCTGGTGGTTACCTAGCCGTTCAATTCTCGACAGGAAGGTGGGGAGTTTCCGTGGACTATCTAAGGTCTGGTGACGCAATCGAAATAAAGATCGGACAAGGAGCCAAACCTGGTATGGGTGGTCATTTGCTAGGTGATAAGGTTACCCAAGACATCGCAAGAATAAGGGGGCTACCTGTCGGAACAGATGCTCTGTCTCCATGCAGACATTATGATATGAGCAACCCAAAGGATCTTGCAAAACTTGTAGAAATCCTACGGGATTTGACAAATTATGAAAAACCAATCCTTATCAAGTTAGGTCCAAGTCGTCCTTATGATGATGCCCGCATAGCTGCAGAAGCTGGAGTAGATGCAATCTCGATCGATGGCATGGTTGGAGGTACAGGAGCCTCACCTGAAGTAGTAACGCAGCACGCAGGTATTCCAACAATTGCCTGCATTAGGCAGGCGGCAAAAGCTCTTAAAGATTTGGGCCTTAAGAAAAAGGTGAAACTCATTGCTCTAGGCGGTATCAGGGATGGCGCTGATGCGTTCAAGGCAATTGCACTTGGCGCAGATGCGGTGGGATTCGGTGCAGCTGCGGAAATAGCACTCGGATGCAGAGCGTGCATGATGTGCCATAAAGGAGCATGTCACTATGGACTGGCGACTCAAGAAACACGATTTCGTGCGTGCATCGATATTGAATCAGCATCAAATCGGCTTGTCAATTTCATCCATGCATGCGCTGAGGAGTTCAAGACGCTTGCAATGTTATCAGGTCACGACTGCCTTGAAACCATATCGCCCGAGGACCTTAGAGCAATCGATTTGAACACGGCAGCGATCACTGGCGTGAAGCTCGCAGGGCTAGAAAAAGCGTTTCCTAGCACATGGGAAACGTTCGATTATTGATCCTTCACCAGTATCCAACAAGCGAACGTCTCACTGGACACTGCTTTAGTGCCAGACTGTACCTCCCGCATTCGAGCCTCTTGTCGCATTGAAGACAAGTATCGTAGCCTTTCGATTCAAAGCATGAATAAAGTATGCAAAGCGAGGCTTGCTTATTATCTGGTGAACATCCGAGACATTTTCCATTTTTTCTATAAGCACAAATTTCGCATGCATACCCGCAGCCGCTTACCCACATCAAATATCAGCTTAGCTTTACGCATTAATAATCTTTTCAATCGTTCAATGACCCTATACCATCATTAGATATGTTTCCGAAGCGGATCTTTCAATGCTTCGTTCGATCCCGCATGAACCCCTCTAACCTATCAAACGCCTCGGAGAGAATCTCTATACTTGGGAGAAATACGGCACGGAAGTGATTGACGCCATAAGTCTTGCAAAATCCGGAACCAGGAGCTAGCAGAATGTGCGCGTTGAGAAGAACATCGAGCACAAAATCCCTATCGGTTTTCCAAACATTTGACTCGATCTTTGGAAAAATATAGAATGCCCCCTTTGGCTTCGTGGTACTTAACCCATCAATTTCATTGATTCTCTTATACGAATACGTTGCCCTCTCCTTCAACTTCCGATTTGTTTCCTCCACGTAATCTTTAGGTCCCTTCAATGCCTCCAACATTGCATATTGACAAGGCTGATTTGCTGATAATCGCAGTCTCAGCTGGCGCATTACAGCTGACTTGATTTCTTCTAACTGGTCATAAGCGTCCCGAAATGCGATGTATCCAAGTCTCCAGCCAGGTAAGAGATTAATCTTTGAAAATCCATTGAGTATGATCGTCGGAACATCTGAAGAAAGAGTGCTGGGAGAATAATGAATCGCATCAAATGACATGAGATCATATATTTCATCGGTGATGAGGAAAAGGTTGTATTCCCCAGCCAAGTCCACGATCGCCCTGAGTGTTTTCTCGGAGTACACGGCACCTGTTGGATTGTTCGGGTTTATGACAACAATCCCTTTGGTCTTCTCAGTGATTTTCTTTCTCATATCGTCGAGATCAGGCTGCCAATCACTTTCCTCATCTTTTCTGTAAGGTACAGGAACGCCGTCAAAGAAGGCGACGTACTCGGAATATGTGGGATAGCCGGGTCCTGGCAACAACAATTCCTCACCAGGGTCTATCGCCGCAGCCACTACTGCTTGTATAGCTTCAGTTACTCCAGTTGTAATAGCAATATCTTCGGGGTTGAGATCGATGCCGTTTTTCTCTCGCTCCTTTTCTGCTATAGCATTTCTAAGCTCCTTTATTCCTTCGGCGTCAGCATACCCGTTATCGCATATTTCCACGGCTCGGCAAAGTGCGTCTCGAATATGCCTCGGCGTTTCGAAATCGAATTTGTTTGGATCGCCAATATTTAGCTTTAGAACATTAATGCCTTTTGCCTCGAGCTGCCTTGCATATACAAGGAAGTCTCTTATTGGAGAACTTAATGATAAAGCTCTCTTGGTCGCACGGATCACGGTAACGAAAAAACAATTCGAATATATTTTATCTTTTAATTGTAGACCAATCGCTCCGATTTTTCTAGATATATTTTAATACGAATTTCGACGCTCGGTGTGCCGTGGGCGTAGTTCATCTCGGTAAGATCTGTCTTCGATGGTGTTATCAATGTAATGTTCCAGTTCTCGAAAACGAGAAATGTGGAATTTGTGGCGGACAAACTAGTCCAATGAGGATTACTCCACCGGGTGACATTCGACCAGCCTTTATGGCAGATATTGCAAAAATTTCAGATATCGTGGATAATCAGTTTGGAACTGGTTGTAGCCAGCATCTTATTCCTTCAAATTCGTTGATATTGTTAAACAAGATACCGGCGATAGACAGAATGGATGAAATAATAGTAAACGGTGAAATCGTTGGCTCACTTCGATATGATATTGGCGTTGGATGGAAGTTCATACTTAGAATGTCGGGTGCACGTGTGCTAGCTCGTGTTGCAGTGCGCGGATTAGTTGTTGCGGATGAAGGCGTAGTGAAGAATGTCGTCAATAACCATGCAAATGTTATGGCGCCAGGTGTACTGTCGTGTTCAAATGATATCGAAGTGGGCGATGAGATTATTGTTACAACGGAGGATCATCGAGCTTTTGCCGTTGGAATCGCACGCATGACGACCGATGATATGAGGGCAAGAAGAAAAGGGGTCGCAGTGAAGGTTCGATGGGCTGAAACCCCTAAAGAGCCCTCTGCGAAGAAGTGCTCTGCTGATTGGTCAACTGCCTTGCGTGCCAATGAGGAAGTAATGAAGAGAAGAGTAGACGAAGCAGTACAATTCATCAGGAAGCTTGTTAAGAAATACGATCTTCCATGTGTAGTTTCCTTTTCTGGTGGAAAAGATAGTCTCGCCACGCTTTTGCTTACACTAGATGCAGGTTACAGATTTCCTATATTTTTCATTGATACAGGTTTGGAATTTGAAGAAACGATCGAACATATTCATGAAATTTCAGAAAAACTCGATCTGCCATTGATTCTCAAGAGAGCCCCAGAGAATGCCTTTTATGGTCATCTAGAGCTGTTTGGTCCACCTGGAAGGGATTACAGATGGTGTTGCAAAACAAATAAGCTCGGACCAACTGTGAAAGCGATCAAGGAACATTTTCCTGGCGGTGTTCTTGCGTTCATCGGCCAAAGAAGATATGAATCTGAAAGCAGAGCTGAGAAGAATCGTGTGTGGAAAAACCCGTGGACTCCAGGTCAAATTGGTGCATCCCCTATTCAAGACTGGACATCTCTTCATGTATGGCTATATCTTTTTTCAAAGAATATACCCTACAATATATGGTACGAGAGGGGGTTGGATAGAATAGGATGTTATCTATGTCCAGCCTCTGATCTTTCAGAACTCGAAATCGTCAAGAAATATTGTAGCGCGTATCAAGTCTGGGAAGATTATCTTAAGAGATACGCATCAGAAAGAGGATTCAGTGATAAGTGGGTCGAATTCGGACTGTGGCGATGGAAGAGAACTCCAAAGTCTATCATCGAAGAGTTGGACAAGGCCGGAAAAGGATACGTTTTGGATCATTCCAGCATAAAGGATGTTGATACCATTAGAAAGGGTGAAAGGGGTCTCACATTGATTTTGCAAAAAGGATATTCGCCATGTGTTAAGGGCTTCAGCGTGGAAGGGTTGTTCAGCAAGACGCTGGACTTCGAAAAAGTATGCAATTCCCTTAACATGGTGGGGGAAGTAACCATCGATCCCAGAAGCGGATACTGCCAGGTAAAGGATATCATCATTACTAAAGAAGGTGCGCTGATTGCCAAGGGAGAGACACCTCAGGAAATTGAAAAAAATGTCGAGAGGGTGCGCCAAGCAGTGGTCAAGGCCATGGAATGCGTCGGTTGCGGAGTATGCATCGCAAGATGCGAGAGGGGTGCACTCACGCTCGAACAAGACCACATTCGAATTGTTCCCGACAGATGCTCTCACTGCGGGAAGTGCATCGAACCTTGTCCTGTCCTCAGCTTTGGCAACTCCGCCTTTGAATTCTAATTATTTGTTCATCCCATCCATTATATTTTTCTTCGATTTACCCCAACGCAGACTCGGACTGCCCCCGCGCTCAACGCACGAAATCAATCCCGTCGTCGTCCTCTATGCGACGAGATTTTCCCCTTGATCTAGGTGCCAATTCATCAACCAGCTTATCCTCATAATCGTAATCGCTTCGACCGAGCATATATTTAGATCTTGCACCAGTTACAATGAGCAAGACTTTTATTGTACCCTTCAGCTCAGGTTCGATTGAGCAACCCCAGATTATTCTTGCTCTTTCATTGACGCTATTTGTGACGATCTCCGCTGCTCTTTGAGCCTCTGCAACAGTCATGTCAGGACCACCGACAACTCTGATCAATGCTCCCTTAGCGTCCTTCAGGTCAA